>NZ_BAABJO010000045.1:0-69513 GCF_039543345.1 Pseudonocardia adelaidensis
CCACGGCCGCGCGGGCGCCCTCCGCCGCCCCGGCCGCGCGGGCGGCCTCCGCCGCCTCGGCCGCGCGGGCGGCCTCCGCCGCCTCGGCGGCGCTGGCGGCCTTCGCCGCCTCGGCTGCGTCCGCAGCGGCCCGGGCCGCGTCGGCCTCGGCGGCCGCCCGCTGCATGTCGGCGGCCTTCACGAGTGACGCGGCGTCGGCCACGGGGAGGTCGGCGAGCGCGCCGATCGCCTCGGCGGCGGGGGCGACGGGCGTGAACGCCGCCGAGACCGCCTCGGTGACGTCGAACGCGTCCGCACCCTCCGACGCGGGTTCGGTACCCAGGAGCTCTTCGACGGCGACGCGCAGGGCGGCGCCGTCCGCGGCGACGGGGAGCGTCTGGGCGAGGGCGTGCTGAGCCGTGGCTGCGAGCGCTCCGCCGGCCACGACGGTGGCGACGAACCGTGCGGGCAGCGACGAGGTCAGCTGCTGGACGGGGACCGACCGGTGGGCGCCACCGACCCCCGCTGCCGCCAGTGCGGCGGTCAGCGGGGGCCCGAGGTGCGCGCGCCGGCCCTGGGGGGAGCGGTGCCGAGCCACGACCTTTCCTTCCGGATCTCGTGGCGACCCGGCCCGGACGTCCCGCTCGGGGGTGCGGGCGGACCGTCGGGGGGCGTTCGGTCCGTGTCCGGTTTTCGTGACCGGGTCGTTATCGATCCGGGAGCAACGTTAGCGGGCGCCGGGCGTTGAACAAGCCGCGGCAGCGCCGGCTGAGGCCGTTGGCCGGAGTCACGCGACGAGCGGCAGGAACGCGAGAGCCTGGTCACAGGGCCGTCGACCGCTCGCCGTTCACCGCACGGTCACGTCCTGTCCCCCGGCGGGCGGTCGTCCAAGAGATCAGTGGGACCGCGCCGGCACGTGCCGGTACCGACGAACGGGGCATCCTCGCCCGCCGATCACCGCAACGGCTGCGGTGGACGGCTCCGATCGATGATCAGGATCGGCGGTCGCGGCGTCCGTCAAGCGGGCCGAGTCCGGTCGCGCCCCAGCGGCACGGGGGGCTTCGCGAGGGAACCGACCGCCGCGACGACGCCCACCACGAGTGCGACCATCTGCACCCACTTCCCCACGGTGACGAGGGCGTTCTGGCTGCCGAGCATGTTCGCGGCGTCGCCCACCACGAAGAACCCGACCAGGATGAACCCGCCCGCCACGAGCGAGATCGCGGGCGCCCAGCGCACCGGGAGCAGGGCGGCGGCGCCCGCCACCAGCAGGATCAGCATCCCCGGCGGGACGACCGGGTAGTCCCAGCCGCCGAGGATCTGCACGGGGATCCCGACGGCCGAGACCACCAGGCTGACGAGGACCGTGCGCCGCAGGCGGTCGGCGAGGATCCGGAACATGGCTACCCCCAAGGTTCTGGTCGGCCCGCTCCTGCGGGCCGTCGCCGACGCTAGGGACGGCGCCGCCCGGGCGCGTCCGCCCGGGAGCGGCACCGGCGCTACGCAGATCCGCGTAGGTCGGGTCCGGCGAGGTCCGGGGCGCGCGGCGGGCCGCTAGCCTCGGCGCTCGTGATCTCCCGGACCGGGCGCGGCGCGGTGCGCGGCCGCATCGCCGTCGCGGCCGCGGTGCTGGCCGTCGTGGTGCTGGCCGGCACCGCGCTCGTCGCCCGGCTCCAGTCCCAGGCGGTGTTCGACGCGCGAGGGGTGGCGGCGATCCTGGTGGCCGCTGCGGCGTGGAGCTTCCACAACGCCGCACCTGCCGTGTCGGCCGCCGCCGCGACCGCCACCGTCGTCGGCTACGTCCTCGCCGGCCAGCCCTACGGGCCGATCCTCTCCTTCGTCGTGCTCGCCTGCTTCGCCCTCGCCCGGCACCGCCGCGCCCGGATCACCGCACCGGTCTGCGCCGCGGCAGGCGCGGCGCTGGCCGCGGCGTTGGGGACGCGCCTGGACGCGGTGCCGCACGCCGTGGCGGTGACGGTCCTGCTGGCGTGGCCGGGTGTGTTCGTCGCGGTGCCGGCGCTCGCCGGTGCGCTGACCCGGATGCGCGCCGAGGCCGTGACCCGGGAGCGCGCGGCGCTGCTGGCCCGCGGGGCCGACGAGGAACGGCTGCGGGTGGCGCGCGAGGTCCACGACATCGCGGGCCACGGCTTCGCCGTGGTGGCGATGCAGGCCGGCGTCGCGCTCACCGTGTTCGACGAGCAGCCGGCGCAGGCCAGGGTGTCGCTCGACGCGATCCGGTCCGCCAGCGAGCACGCGCTGCAGGAGCTGCAGGCCGTCCTCGACACGCTGCACGCGGGGGTGTCCACCGCCCGCGACGTCCCGGATCTCGTCGAGCGCGTGCGGGCAGGGGGGCTGCCGGTCGCGCTGCGCATCACCGGCGACCCCGCCGTGCTCGGCGACCGGGAGTCGGCCGCCGTCTACCGGCTGGTGCAGGAGGCGCTCACCAACGTGCTGCGCCACGCGGGGCCGACGGCGGCGGAGGTGGACATCGAGTACGGGGCGCGCGAGGTGTCGGTCGCCGTGCGCGACCGGGGCACCGGCGGTGCGGCCGCGCCCGGGCGCGGCCTGAACGGCCTTCGGCAGCGGGTCGAGGAGCTGCGGGGCACGTTCACCGCGCGGGAGCGGTCCACCGGCGGCTACGAGGTGGCGGCCACCTTCCCCCACGGAGGTGGCCGGTGATCAGGGTCGCGCTCGCCGACGACGACGAGCTCGTGCGGATGGGCCTTCGGGTCCTCGTCGACCGCGAGGACGATCTCGAGCTCGTCGGCGAGGCGGACGACGGCGCCGGTGCGCTCGACGTCGTGCGCTCGGCCCGCCCGGACGTGCTCCTGCTCGACCTGAAGATGCCCGGGCTGGACGGGATCGGCGTGCTGCGGGCGGTGGCCGCCGACCCTCGGCTGGCCGGCACGCGGGTCATCGTCGTCACGACGTTCGAGATCGACCGCTACGTGGCCGAGGCGCTCCAGGCCGGGGCGAGCGGGTTCCTGCTCAAGAGCAACGTGCCGGCGGAGCTGGTCCGGGCGATCCGGGTGGTGGCCGCGGGCCAGGCGCTGCTCTCGCCGTCGGTGACGCGCCGGGTGGTCCGGATGTTCGGGCGCCACCTCGCCGGGCCGACGCCGCCGCGCGCCGCGTGGGACTCGCTGACCACGCGGGAGCGCGAGATGGTCGCCTGGGTCGCCACGGGCCTCTCGAACGACGAGATCGCACGCGAGCTCGTGCTGAGCCCGGACACCGTGCGCACCCACGTGAGCCGGGCGATGGTGAAGCTCGCCGCCCGCGACCGGGCGCAGCTCGTCGTCTTCGCGATGCGGCAGGGGCTGACCATCCCCGATGTGACCGGATGAGCGAGCGGATCACCAGCACAGCGCCCGCGCGAAGCGCCGTGCGTTGAACCGGGGTGGCGGCCCCCCGACCGCCACGCCGACCCTCAGCGCGGTGGTGCCGGCACCGCCGGTTCGACCCGCTCGAGGCGCGGCTCCCGCGGTCCGTCGGCGTCGCACGTCACGGGCGGCGGACCCGCGGGCTCGGCGGGCGCGACCCGGATCACTCCCCCCTCGGGTAGGACGCGGGCGTCTCCCCCGCCCGGCTCGACGCGCTGCCGCCTCCCCTCCTCCACCCGGGGACGTTCGGGCGGGGCCGGCAGGGTTCGGAGCCGCTCGCGTTCCTCGTCGGTGGGCTCGCGCGTCACGAGCTCACCGTTCTCGCAGGTCACGATCAACGGCTCGCGTTCGTCGTCCGGTTCGCCCGCCGAGGCCGCGCCGGCCGTCGCGACGGACAGGCCCGCCGCCACCAGCACGGCCACAGCGATGCTGCGTTTGCCCACCCCGCCGGCTCCGCCGGCCGGCCATCCACCTGGCTTGCGCATCGTCCACCTTCCACTCGATCTTCAGGGACGAGGGGAGCATCACCGGGGCGGGCTGAACCGAGCCTGAACGCGCCCGAACGCGTCTTCAGGTTCGGCTCAGGCGGACGCGCGAGACTCCCGCCGTGCGGATGCTGCTGGTGGACGACGAGCGACGGCTGACCGACGTGCTCGCGAGCGGCCTGGCGAACGAGGGCTTCGCGGTGGACGTCGCGCACGACGGCAGGGACGGGCTGTGGCTCGCCACCGAGAACGCCTACGACGTGATCGTCCTCGACGTGATGCTGCCGCGGCTGTCCGGCTACGCCGTCTGCCGCGAGCTGCGCACGGCGCGGAACTGGACGCCGATCCTCATGCTCACCGCGAAGGACGGGGTGCACGACGAGGCCGAGGCGCTGGACACCGGGGCGGACGACTACCTGTCGAAGCCGTTCTCCTACGTGGTGCTGCTGGCCCGGCTGCGCGCGCTCGTGCGGCGGGGCGGGCCCGCCCGGCCGGTGTCGATCGCCGTCGGCGACCTGACGCTCGACCCGGCCGGCCTGCGCTGCCGGCGGGGTGAGGTGGACATCGCGCTGACGCCGAAGGAGTTCGCCGTGCTGCACGGGCTGGCCCGGCGGGCGGGCGAGGTCGTGTCCAAGCGGGAGCTGCTCGCGCAGGCGTGGGACTTCGCCTACGACGGCGACCCGAACATCGTCGAGGTCTACGTCAGCGCACTCCGGCGCAAGATCGACGCGCCCTTCGGACGAACGTCGCTGGTCACGGTGCGCGGCGCCGGCTACCGGCTGGAGGCCACTCCATGAGGGCGCACCCGCGGATGTCGGTGCGGCTGCGGACGACGCTCGCGGCCACCGCCGTCGTCGCCGTCGCACTCGGCATCGCGTCCGCGGTGCTCGCCGGCGTGCTGGCCGACAGCCTGGCCGACAGCGCGACCGCGGAGGCGGAGCGCCGGGCCGCTCTCACCGCGGAGCTGCTCACCGTGGCGCCGCCACCGGCGCCCGCCGCGGAGCCCCGGCTGGTGGTCGCGCCCGACGTCGTCGTGCAGCCCGCGCAACCGGGAGCCCCAGCGCCCGCCACGCCGAGCTTCGGCCGGACGGAGCGTTTCGCCGTGGCGAGCCGGCCCGTGGTGACCGCGGACGGAGCGATGCTCGTGCAGGCCAGGGCGTCACTGCACCCGGCGGCCGACGCGCTCGAGACCCTGCGCTCGGTGCTGCTGCCCGGCGTCCCCGCCCTGCTCCTGCTGGTCGCCGCGCTCACCTGGATCGCGGTCGGGCGCGCGCTCGTCCCGGTCTCGGCGATCCGCCGCGAGCTCGCCGACATCACCGCAACCGACCTGCACCGGCGCGTTCCGGTGCCGCACACCCGCGACGAGGTGCGGCTGCTCGCCGAGACGACGAACCGCACCCTCGACCGGCTCGAGCAGGCCGTCGGGCGGCACCGCCGGTTCGTCGCCGACGCGGCGCACGAGCTGCGCAGCCCGCTCGCCGTGCTGCGCACCCGCCTGGAGATCGCCCCGCCCCAGCCGCTCGCGGCCGAGGCGCTCGCCGACGTCGACCGGATCCAACGCCTCACCACCGACCTCCTGCTCCTCGCCCGGCTCGACGCCGGCGAGCCGCCCGAGCACGTGGAGGTCGACCTGGGACAGGTCGCCGCGGAGGAGGCCGCCCGCGGCCGGCCGCGCACGGACGTCCGGGTCGACCTGCGGATCGACGCCGGGATCGTCGTGCGCGGATCGGCGGAGCAGCTGGGCAGGCTGGTGGCGAACCTCGTCGACAACGCGGTGCGGCACGCCGCGGGCGTCGTGACCGTGGGCCTGCGGGAGCGCGACGGGGACGCCGTGCTGGAGGTCGAGGACGACGGGCCGGGCATACCGGCCGACCGGCACGAGGCGGTGTTCGACCGCTTCGCCCGGCTCGACGAGGCCAGGGCCCGCGACGCAGGCGGGTCCGGGCTCGGCCTCGCCATCGCCCGGGACATCGCCGTGCACCACGGCGGTTCCCTCGCCGTGGTGGGCGGGCCGCCGGGTGCGGTGCTGCAGGCCCTGATCCCTACACGATGAGCACGAGCTTGCCGGTGGTGCGGCCCAGCTCCCCCGCGCGGTGGGCGTGCGAGGCCCGCTCGAGGGGGAAGGTCTCGGCGACGAGCACGCGCAGCCGCCGGTCGTCCACGAGGCGGGCGAGCTCCTCGAGCCCGTCGCCGTCCGGCTCGACGAGCATCGAGGTGGCGCGCAGGCCGCGCTCCGCCGCCGCGGCGAGGGCGGCCGCCGCCGCGGCCGACGGCAGGCAGATGAGCCTGCCGTCGGGGTGCAGGATCTCGAGCGAGCGGGTGGACACGTCGCCGCCGACGAGGTCCAGCACGAGGTCGACCGGGTCGATCGCCTTCTCGAACGCCTCCGCGCGGTAGTCGACGGCCTCGTCGATGCCGAGGTCGTGCAGCAGGTTGTGCTTACCGGCCGACGCCGTGCCGATCACGTGCGCTCCCCGCGCCTTCGCGATCTGGACGGCGAGGTGCCCGACGCCCCCCGCCGCGGCGTGCACCAGCACCCGTTGCCCCGGCTGCACGGCCGCGATGTCCACGAGGCACTGCCACGCGGTGAGCCCGGCGAGCGCGAGACCGGCAGCCTCCACCTCGGACAGCCCGGCCGGGCGGTGGGCGAAGTGCCGGGACGGGGCCGTCACGAACTCGGCGTACGCGCCGGCCTGCCGCGGGAACCACGGCATGCCGAACACCGCGTCGCCCACCACGAACCGCGTGACGCCCGGCCCCACCGCGTCGACCACGCCCGCGACATCCCAACCCACCGTGAACGGGGGCGGCCCGAGCACCGCGGCCATCCCGGCTCCGGCACGGGTCTTCCAGTCCACGGGGTTCACGCCCGCCGCACCGACCCGTACCCGGATCTCGGTGGGCAGGGGCTGCGGGATCTCCGCCTCGCCGAGCTCGAGCACCTCCGGTCCGCCGGTCGCCAGCTGCGTGATCACGCGCATCGTTCCCACGGCGGATGCCTACCACCGCCGCCGCCCGCACCGAGGCCCTCAACCCGGCCTTCCCACCTGTCGCGCGACGAACGGCACCCTTCCCGCGCCAAGGCCGTCCTGGGATCACCCACGCGCGCTCGGCGGCGAAGGCCGGTGCCGTCACCGGCACGATGAGGCAGCCGAGCCGTTCCCCGATCCGGCTCGACCTCGGCGACCTGCGGTTGCTACCGGATCACCGCCTGCGTCTGGGTCACCCGCGCGGCGAGCCGGCCGTCGGCGTCCCGCAGCTCGGTGTCGGCCACGATCACCGTCCGCCCGACGTTGAGCGGACGGGCCGTCGCCTCCACGTGGCCGGCCGTCACCGGCCGCAGGAAGTTCGTCGCCGAGGTCACGGTGGCGGTGCCCCTGGCCCCGTCGGGCAGGTTGAGGAACGCGCACCAGCCGCCTGCTGCGTCGGCGAGCGCCATCAGTGCCCCGCCGTGCAGCAGCCCGCCCGAGGTGCAGCGGGCGGCGTCCCAGTCCAGCCGGAGCACGACCTCGTCCGACCCCACCTTCAGCGCCGTCGCACCGAGCACGGCGGTGAACGGCATCGCTGCGTGCAGCTGGGCGGTGAGCTCGTCGGCCATGACCACCACCCTGCCCGGCCTGCCGACACGGGTCCATTACCTGCGACGTCATGGAGCAGCAGCGCGGGGGGCGCTAGCGTCGTCGTCATGACCGCCGCGACCGTCACCGGCACCTCGTTCGGGTCCCTGCTGCGCGACTGGCGCCAGCGCCGCAGGCTCACCCAGCTCGACCTCGGCATCCAGGCCGACGTGTCGGCGCGGCACCTGAGCTTCCTCGAGACCGGCCGGTCCCGGCCGAGCCGGGACATGGTGCTGCTGCTCGCGGAGGAGCTGGACGTGCCGCTGCGCGGGAGGAACGAGCTGATGATGGCCGCCGGGTTCGCGCCGGCGTACAGCGAGCACTCGCTCGACGACGCCGAGATGAACGAGGTGCAGCGCTCGCTGAACCGGGTCCTGGAGGGCCACTTGCCGTACCCGGCCGTGCTCGTCGACGGGTCCTGGAACATGATCGGCGCCAACCGCGCGGTCGCGCTGCTCACCGACCTCGTCGACCCGGCGCTGCTCGCACCGCCGGTGAACGTCCTGCGCGTGAGCCTGCACCCGCGGGGCCTCGCCCCACACGTCCTCGACCTGCCCGAGTACGCGGCGCACCTGGTGTCCCGGCTGCGCCGGCAGGCCGAGCGCGCGGCGACCACCGGGCTGCGGGCCCTGCTCGACGAGCTCACCGGCTACTGCCGCGACGCCGGCCTCGACCCGAACGCCCACCCGCGCGACCGGATCGTGCTGCCGCTGCGGCTGCGCCACCCCGACCAGGAGCTCACGCTGTTCAGCACGGTGGCCGTGCTCGGCGCCCCGCTCGACGTCACGCTCGACGAGATCGCCATCGAGAGCTTCTTCCCCGCCGACGACGCCACCACCGCCTACCTCCGGGAGCGGTTCGGGTAAATCCGGCCGGGAACGTCGGCCCCACCCGGCACCATGGACCGCCGGGGGTGGGGCGGGTGGGCGAGCCGCTGATCGGTGTCGAGGACATGGAGACCCAGCGCTGGGCCGAGGGCTACGCGGCCACGGCGAACGCGGGGTTGCGGGCGGTCGCGGCGAAGGTGCCCGGCACCGTCGCGCTCGCCGTCCGGTGGGCCTGGCGGGCGTCGCCGCCGCTCACGCTGCTCGCGGGCGCCGTGCAGCTCGCCGCGGGCGCTGTCACCGCGTTCGGGCCGGCCCGGCGCCGGGGCTCGGTCACGAGCACGTTGATCACAGGGCGCGACCCCGCGGCGGAGGTGCGGGCGTTCACCACCCAGCGGGTCCTGCCGGCCGAGCACCGCCGGGTCGGCGACCTGATCACCTGTCGTAGATGAGCGTGACGATGCCCGCGCGCGCGAACGCCTCGGCCTCTGCGCGGTGGTCGTCGCGAGGTCCCGGCCCGGCTCCGGTGACGATGACGATGCCCGGACGGCGGCCGGCGCCGGCGGGGGCGAGCACCGTCCCGGACAGCTCGACGCCGCTGCCCTGGAACGTCACCTCGCTCTCGGTCAGTGCGGGCGCGGCGGCAGATGGGGCCGGCATTCCCGCCGAAAGACCTCCGACCAGCAGGGTGAGGGCCACCGCCCAGGGGGCCGAACGATGTCCGGAGAACATCGTCGAACGATTACATCCGGGGTCCGGGCCGGCACTGCGCAAACCCCCGTGCGCAGGGGTGGCACACCCCCGCCTGAAACCGTTGGCGCCTCGGCGCACGAAGGCTCCCCGACCCGCGGTCACCGCAGCAGGTGACGCCTCGACGATCGCGCTCGCGACCGGGGCCGGCCCACGTCGGCGCCGATCAAGACCCCTACCCCCCAGGGGGTTCCCCGAGTCCCGAGTCGGGGGATGTCCCGGTGCCGGTCGTCATACCGCGACGAAAGGATCGAGGGGTTGATCGAACAGGGGGGTTTGCATGACGAGGCGGGCCGCGGCTCTCGGAGCCGCACTGGCGGGCGTCCTCACCGTCGCACTGGCTGCCGTACCCACGACCGCGATGGCGAACGGTGAGCACGGTGTACCGGCCGAGCAGCAGGAGCTCCAGCGGGAACTCGACGCGGTCGTCACGGCGGGAGCGACCAGTGCCACCGCCGATATCACGTCCGGAGGCCGGCACCTACGCATGTCGAGCGGTACGGCCCGAGCGGGTACCGATCGGCCGGTTCCGCCGGACGCCCGCTTCCGGGTCGGAAGCGAGAGCAAGACGTTCCTCGCGACCGTCGTCCTGCAGTTGGTGGCCGAACACCGGCTCGGGCTCGACGACACCGTGGAGAGCCGGCTGCCCGGCGTCGTCCCACAGGGCGACCGGATCACCGTCCGGCAGTTGCTCAACCACAGCAGCGGGCTGTTCGAGGTGCTCGCCACGCTGCCGTCGCCACGCTCGGAGGAGTTCCTGCAGCTGCGCTGGCGAACCTGGACGACCGCGGAACTCGTCGCCCGCGCGATGGCGAAGCCGCTGCTCTTCGAGCCGGGGGCGAAGGCCGAGTACTCCAACACCAACTACCTCGTCCTCGGGATGCTCGTCGAACGGTTGACCGGCAATGCCTACGCCGAGGAGATCGAGGGCCGGATCATCCGGCCGCTGCGGCTGCACGGCACCTCGCTACCGGGCACCGATCCCGTCATCCACGGTCCACACGCCCGTGGGTACCTGGCGATCGAGCGGGACGGGGAGCAGCAACTGGTGGACGTCACCGAGATCAACCCCTCGATCATGAACGCGGGTGGTGACATCATCTCCACCGCCCGAAGCCTGAACCGCTTCTTCGAGGCGTTGTTCGGCGGCCGGCTGCTTCCCGACCACCTGCTGCGGGAGATGCGGACACCTGTCCTCGATTCCGAGTACGGCCTCGGCATCATCCGGCGGTCCCTGCCCTGCGGGGGCACGGCGTGGGGCAAGGACGGCGACGCCCCGGGCTACTCGAGCTCGACGTTCGTCTCGCCCGGCGGAGACCGGCAGCTCACGGTGTCGGTGACCTGGGGGCCGGGTGATCCCGGCGATGCGGTGGACGCGCTGCTCGACGCAGAGTTGTGCCGCTGAACTACTGGTCGCGGCAGACCGGCGCGGTGCAGGCGGTCGTGCGGTAGCCGGAGGCTTCGAAGCCGGTCCGCTTCCAGTGGGTCGCAGTGGTGTTCCAGGACCCGCTGCGCTGGCCGGTGCACGCGGAGAACAACGTCCGCATCGGACGCCTCGACCACCCCGACCCGGGCGGTGCGCGGCTCGCCGACGCCGCCGCCCGCTCGGGCGCGGCAGGCGACCGGATCACCGTGCTCGTGACGCACCGGCTGGCGAACGTCAGGCACGCCGACCAGATCCTGGTGCTGGAGCGGGGCCGGCTCATCGAGCACGGCACCCACGAGCAGCTGATCGCCCGCCGCGGCACCTACCACGAGCTCTTCACCCTCCAGGCCAGCGCGTACACCGGCGAGGGCGATGCGCGGGATACGGTCCCGGCATGACGGAGCTGGTGCACCTCGACGTCGCCGCCGGCGTCGCCACGATCACCCTCGACTCCCCCGCCAACCGCAACGCGCTCTCCGCGCAGCTGCGCCGGGAGCTCTCCGCGCACCTGCAGGGGGCGATCGACGACGCCGCGGCGCGCGTGATCGTGCTGAACCACACCGGGCGGGTGTTCTGCTCCGGGATGGACCTCAAGGAGTCGCGCGACGCCGGCACCGGGGACCAGGGCGTCAACGAGCTCCCCGCGATCCTGGAGCGGATCTGGACCTCCCCCAAGCCGGTCGTCGCCCGGGTCGCAGGCCCGGCGCGGGCGGGCGGGGTCGGCCTGGTCGCGGCCTGCGACATCGCGGTGGTGGCCGACGACGCCACGTTCGCGTTCAGCGAGGTGCGGATCGGCGTGGTGCCGGCGGTCATCTCGGTCGTGGTGCTGCCGCGGCTGCTGCCCCGCGCGGCGCACGAGCTGTTCCTCACCGGCGAGACGTTCGACGGGCCGCGGGCCGTGCGGATCGGGCTGGTGAACAGCTCCGTCCCGGCGTTCGACCTCGACGCCGAGGTCGCGCGGTACGTCGAGATGCTGCGGCTCGGTGCCCCCGGGGCCCTGGCCGCCGCCAAGGAGATGCTGCGCCGCGAGCGCCCCGCCGCTCTGGGCGCCCAGTTCACCGAGATGCAGGAGCTGTCCGCCCGGTTCTTCGCCGGTGCGGAGGGCCAGGAGGGCATGCGCGCCTTCGCGGAGAAGCGCAAGCCGGTCTGGGCGCAGGAGCCGTAGTTCCGCCGCGCTGCAGGGGGTGATTCCGTTCGCGGAGGGCTTCCGCATCCAGGCGAGATCGGCCGGATCGCGACATCAGCCGTCCGGATCAGTCGATCACCTCGTGCACCTCGTGCGGGCCGTCGGCGGCGAGGGCGAGGTCGACGTGCTCCAGGATCCCGGTGAACGGGAAGCCGCCCTCGTAGTCCCACGACACCGGCGACAGCGAGTCGCCACCGACGGTGAGTCCCTGCCAGCCGATCAGGTACCGGGCGGTGGACGCGATCTCGCCCGTGCCGATCTCGGAGCCGTCGCAGAGCAGGGTCGCGCGGCCACGCCGCACGCCCGTCTTCGTGAAGTGCATCGACAGGCGCCGGGGCGCGGCATCGTCCGGGATGGCGCCCTTGACGTGGTAGCGGGTGCCCTGGTGGTTGTACTCGTAGCGCAGCTCGCCGGCCTTCACGAAGAGGACGTGTCCGCCGCAGACGTCCCCGTGGGCGAGCAGGACCCCCTTGTCGTCGCGCTCCATCCGCACGGCGGCGTCGATCGTGAAGGACCGGTCGTAGACGAGTGGCGTGATCCCGCCGGGGACCCGCGTCATGCCCGGGTAGTAGCGGTAGGACCGGCGCCTTCGGGGCGAGGTCGCGCTGTGGTAGCGCGCGGCCCGCTCGGCGAAGTTGCGGTCGTCGAGCGGGAAGACGTCGTAGCGCTCGGCCTCCGACCACCACCGGCCGACCAGGTTCGCCAGGACCTCCGGGTGCTCCGCGGCCACGTCGTGGCACTCGGAGAAGTCGGTGTCGAGGTGGTAGAGCTCCCAGGCGTCGTCGTCGTAGGACCTGCCGCGCTCGTGGTAGGCCACGGCCTTCCAGCCGGCGTGCCAGATGGCGCGATGGCCGTACATCTCGAAGTACTGGGTGTGCCGGCGGGACGGGGTGGCGGGGTCGTCGAACGTGTACCGCATCGAGGTCCCGTGCACCGGCAGCTGCGGACGGCCGGCCCGCAGCTCCGGCATCGCCGTCCCCACGATGTCGAGGACGGTCGGGGTGACGTCGATGACGTGGTGGAACTGGCTCCGCACCCCGCGAACCGCGATCCCGGCGGGCCACGAGACGACGAGGGGAGCCCGCACCCCGCCGGCGTGGGTGTTCTGCTTGTAGCGCTTGAGCGGGGTGTTCGCGGCCTGCGCCCAGCCCCACGGGTAGTTGCTGTGGTTGCGCGGTCCCCCGATGTCGTCCAGGCCGGCGAGGTTGTCCGCGGTGGTGACCGCGTCGCCGTTCTCGTAGGCGATCGTGTTGGTGGTGCCGTCGCGCCCACCTTCCTGGCTGGCGCCGTTGTCCGACATCAGGATGATCAGCGTGTTCTCCCGGACCCCGAGGCGTTCGAGGTGCGCGACGAGCCGGGCGAGCTGGTCGTCGGTGTGCTCGACCATCGCCGCGAACGCCTCCTGCATCCGGGCCATCGCACGGCGGTCGTCCTCGGAGAGCTCGTCCCACGCCACCACGGACTCGTTGCGCGGGGCAAGGTCGGTGCCCTCCGGCACCACGCCGGTGCGCAGCTGCTCCCGGTGCCGGGCCGCGCGGATCTCGTCCCACCCGATGTCGTAGCGGCCGCGCACGCGCTCGAGGTACTCGCGGGGCGCCTGGTGCGGGGTGTGCGCGGCGCCGAGGGCGAGGTAGAGAAAGTACGGCTTGTCCGGCGCGTTCGACTTCTGGTCGGAGACGAAGTCGATGGCGTGGTCGATCAGGTCCTCGGTGAGGTGGTAGCCCTCCTCGGGCGTCTTCGGCGGGTCGACGCGCTGGTTGTCCTGCACCAGCTCCGGGTGGAAGTGGTCGGAGATGCCCTCGAGGAAGCCGTAGTAGCGCTCGAAGCCCCGCCCGAGCGGCCACTGGTCGAACGGCCCGGCGCTCCCGGTCTGGTCGAGCGGCGCGAGGTGCCACTTCCCGTAGCAGGCCGTGCTGTAGCCGGTGTCCTTGAGCACCTCGGCCACGGTGGCCGCGTTCGGGCTGATCGTGCCCCGCTTGCTCGGGAAGCCGCTGTCGGCGTTGGACAGCAGCGACATGCCCACCGCGTGGTGGTTGCGGCCGGTCATCAGCGACGCCCGGGTCGGCGAGCACAGCGGCGTCACGTGGAAGTTGGTGTACTGCAGCCCGGCGCGCGCCAGCGCGTCCATCGTCGGCGTGCGGATCTCCGAGCCGTAGCAGCCGAGCGTGCCGAACCCGACGTCGTCGAGCACGATCAGCACAACATCGGGGCTGCCCTCGCGCGGGCGCGGGGGCTCCGGCCACCACGGGTCGGAATCGGCGTAGGTGATCCCGACGCGACCGGCGTTCTCCATGCTCCTCCTTGCGATCAACGGGCCGGGCCGAACCGCCGCTCGGCGGTGGCCTGCACCTCGTCGAGGGTCTGGCCCTTGGTCTCGATCGACAGCACCGAGATGGCCGCGACGTTCACGGCGGCCAGGACGGCGATGAGCAGGAAGGCCCCGCCGCCGAAGGCGGCGAAGGCGAACGGCAACAGGAACGTGCCGACGACGCTCCCGAGCTTGCCCACGGTGTTGACCAGGCCGATGCCCCTCCCCCGCAGCTCGGTGGGGAAGACCTCGGGCGCCCAGGCGTAGAAGGCCATCGACGTGCCACCGTTGATGAAGCCGATGGCCGCGGCGAAGGCGACGAGGACGAGCGTCGAGGACTGGAAGCCCGCCCAGATCACCACCCCGGCGACGACGACGGTCGAGGTGCCGGCGATCGCGATGAACCGGCGCCCGACCCGCTCCACGACGACGAAGCAGACGATCAGGCCGATCACGACGGCGAGCAGCGACGTCGCCGCGGTGAAGAGCAGCGGGCCGAAGGTGCCCGGGACCGCGATCCGCTGGATCAGCGTGGGCTGGTAGAGCAGGATCGCTGAGCCGTACAGGTTGTTGAAGCCCCAGTAGATGCACATGCCGAGCAGCACCAGGGAGAGTGGGCGCCGGAACAGCCTGCGCAGCGCCCCCGCGCCCGCGTTCGGGGAGGCCAGCTCGGACAGTGGGGGGATCGGGGCCGTGCCGGAGTCGCCGGTGGCGTAGCGCCACGCGGCCTGCGCGTCGGCCTCCCGCCCCTTGCTGCGCAGCCAGTGCGGCGAGTCCGGCGTGCGGTGGCGCAGGAAAAGCAGGATGATCGCGGCGATCGCGCCGGTGGCGAGTGCCCAGCGCCAGTGCTGCGGTCCGCCGCCCGTCGTGAAGATGATGAGGGTGACGCCCACGGCGACCACCGAACCCAGCATCCACGCGACGCCGGCCAACGCGGTGTAGGTGCCCCGGCGGCGCGACGGGATGAACTCGGCGATGAGCGCGCCGGCGGCCGGCATGTCGGCGCCGATGGCGAGCCCGACCAGGAACCGGATGGCGATGATCTGCCACGCCGCCTGCGCCGGCAGGAACGCGAGCGAACCGACGACGAACAGCGCCATCGAGGCGAAGAAGACCTTCCGCCGGCCGTAGCGGTCGGTCATCGGTCCCGCGAGCAGGGAGCCGGCCGACATCCCGAGGAACGCCGCCGCGGTGAGCGCCCCGAGCTCGGCGGGGCCGAGCCCGAACTCCGGCACGATCCCCAGTAGCGCGCCCGAGAGGATCAGCAGGTCGTACCCGTCGACGAAGTAGCCGCCGATCGCGGTGATCGCGATCCTGCGCTGTGGCCTCGTGAGCCGGCCCGACTCGAAGTCCGGCAACGTCGACGGCGTCGTCATGGTCGGGACGCTAGCGACGCGGCGAGCCATCCGTCCAACTTGTGTTTCGACTCGGACCTATACGGTTCACGGATGGATGTCCGGAGGCTCCAGCTGGCGTGGCTCGCCTCGTTCCTCGCCGTCGCCGAGGACGGCTCGATGACGGCGGCGGCGGTGTCGCTGCACCTCAGCCAGCCGCGGATCAGCGCGCACATCGCCGCGCTGGAGGCGGCGGTGGGCGCACCGCTCTTCGAGCGCGGGGCGCGCGGCGTCACGCTCACCCCGCTCGGGCTGCGGCTGCTCCCCCGGGCGCGGAAGGTCTTCGACGAGCTGCAGGCCGCCGCCGACGACCTCGACGCGGCCCGCGACCGCCTGCAGGGACGGCTGCGCATCGGCAGCTACCCGGGGGCCAGCGCGGTCCTCATCGCGCCGCTGCTGGCCCGCTACCGCGCGCGCCACCCGTGGGTGGAGGTCGACCTCCTGGAAGGGGACGTGGCGAAGCTCGACCGTGCGGTGCTGCGCGAGCAGGTCGACTTCGCCGTGCGGCCCGCCGGCCCGACCGGCGACCCGCCCCCGTCCTCCTCGCCGCTGTGCCAGGAGAAGATCGTCGCGATCGTGCCGGCCAGGACCGCCCTCGACCCGGACGCGGTCGCGGACCTCGGCTTCGTCGCAGGTCAGACGGTGATCGTGAGCGGCGACCCGCAGGGCGGGTGGTCGGACTACGCGGACCGCCTCGCGGAGATGGGCGTCCGGCCCGGGCGGGTGATCACGGCGACGATGCCGACGACCGTGACAGCGTTCGTCCGCGCCCGCCTCGGCTTCGGCCTCCTCGGCGCGTTCGCCGCTCGGGCCGTGGGCGGGCCGGATACCGCGACGCTGGAGCTGCCCACGCCCCCGTGGCGCCGCGAGGTGCGGATCGTCCCCGCCGCCGGTGCCGACAGCCTGCCCTCGCAGGCCTTCATCCAGCTGCTCCGCCGGCACGGGCCGGGCCTCACCGAGGGCCTTGCGTCCTGGTGAGCGGCGGCGGTCCGGGGCGAGATTCGGCCGACGCGCGGCTCGCCCCGGGCCGCGAGGCGCCGGTGCGGAGGGCCAGGAGGGCATCCGGGCCTTCTCGGAGAAACGGCCACCCGCCTGGGCCCCACGGGCCTGATCGCAGGCACGATGTCGCTCATGGCTCCCACCGCCCGTCGCCTCCACGAGCTCCTCGAGCCGATCTGCCTCGTCACCTTCTTCGCCGACGAGTGCAACGAGGAGCTGGCCGCGCTCGGCCACCGCACCTACTGGGACGGCTACTTCGCCAGCCGCGCTGCGCCGCTGGGGCGGGTGCCTGCGCAGGTGGTGCACGCGGCCTTCTACAGCTTCGCCGACGGCGAGGCCGCGCGGCACATCCCGAGCGCGTGGGAGACGATCCCGCCCGAGGCGTCCGTCGCCGCGCGGGAGCGGGGCAGCGCGGCCTCGCTGCGGCGCATCCTCGGCGCCGAGCTGGCCCACTCCCCCGGCCTGGCGCGCGCCGCCGACCTGACCACCAAGGCCGCGACGAGCGCGCCAACGGAGGGCCGGGTGATGTACGCCGGGATGCGCACCCTCCCGGTGCCGGGTGACCCGGTCGCCCGGCTGTGGCACTCCGCAACCATGCTGCGCGAGCACCGCGGCGACGGGCACGTGGCCGCTCTCGTCGGCGCGCGCATCGGCGGCACGGAGGCCCACGTTCTGTCCGCGCTGGAGCAGGGCATTCACCCGCCGGAGTCGTTCGGGCGCATCCACCACCTCCCGGAGGAGCGGCTGGCCGCCGTCATGGACGGCCTGCGCGAGCGCGTGCTCGTCGACGCCGACGGCCGGTTCACCGACGCCGGCCGCGAGACCAAGCGACGCATCGAAGCCCTCACCGACGAGCTCGCCGCCCCGCCGTACGACGCCCTCTCCCCCGCCGAGCTCGACGAGCTGGTCGCCGAGCTCGAACCGATCACCGCGACCCTAGTGGCCGCGGGCTCGCGCTGACGAGCAGCGACCGACGGGACGAAGGCGGCTCGCCCGGGCCGCGGGGCGCCGGGTCAGCCCTCCGTGTTCGGCACCAGCGCGACCACGGGAATGGCCCGCGTCGTCTTCCGCTCGTGCTCGGCGAAGAACGGGTAGGTCGTCTTCAGCATCTCCCACACCGGCTCGTGCTCGGCACCCTCGAGGGTGCGCGCGACGGCGCCGCGGGGGGCACCGGACTCGTCGCCCACCTCGACGGTGACCTCCGGGTGGGCCACGAGGTTGAGGTACCAGTCCGGGTGCCGGGGCGCACCGATGTTCGAGGCGATCACCAGCACCCGGTCGCCGTCGCGGTGGAACATCATCGGGGTGGTGCGGCGCTCGCCCGTGCGCCGTCCCGTGGTGGTGAGCAGCACCAGCCGCTCGCGGTGCATGCCGTCGACCGGGCCGCCCGCCCGGAACTGCTCGATCACGCGCTTGTTGACCTCGCGCACATCCATCCGCACAGCCTGCCCCGTCACGGCGTCCACCGCGGGTCGCGGCCCGACGCGGCGAGGGCACGCTCGAACGCCGGGGCGTCGGCCGGCGCCGTGACCTCGGCGCCGAACCAGCCGCCGTCCCGCCCGGACGGCGCCATCGCGAGCACGCCCTCGAGCACCACCGCCCCGAGCTCGTCGGGGACGTCGACGGTGCGGCCGGTGGCGACGGCGAGATCCCATGCGTGCACGGCGAACTCGGCCGTGAGCATCGAGCCGATCGCGGCCGCGGGCATCGGCCCGCCGCCCATGCTGGACTCGCCCTCCCACGCGGCCGGGTCGGCCCAGGCCCCGGCCGCGGCCTCCGCCTCGTCCGCGCACGCCTGCGCCCACTTGTCCTCCGGCAGACCGACGAGGTACGGGGTGCGGTCCGCGGCGGTCCACGAGGGGTCCCACGGCTCCCTGGTGCCCGAGAGGCGGGCCAGCAGGAACCCGAACGCCAGGTGGTTCACGACGTCCCGCACGGCGTACTCGGCGCACGGCGACGGGTCGTCGTAGCGGGCGAGGTCGGTGTCGCGGATCGTCGCGACGGCCAGGTCGACGCTCTGGCGCAGGAAGTTCGTGTGCATGCCCCGAGCCTGCTCCGCGGCGTCCCCGCGGTATTGGACGAACGCGACACCCGCTCCGACGCGGCTAACCTGGGGGCGTGCTGCATGCGCCCGCGCTCGACCGTGCGCTCGGTGTGCTCGCCGGCCGCCGGATCGTGGCACTCACCGGAGCCGGTCTGTCCACCGACTCCGGCATCCCCGACTACCGCGGGCCCGACTCGCCGCGCCGCACCCCGATGACCTACCAGGAGTTCCTCTCCGGGGAGCCGGCGCAGCGGCGGTACTGGGCCCGCAGCCACGTCGGCTGGGCACGGATGGCGCACGCCACCCCGAACGCGGGCCACATCGCGCTGGCGGCGCTCGAGCGGTGCGGGGTGCTGCGCGGTCTGATCACGCAGAACGTCGACGGCCTGCACGCCGCGGCCGGGAGCCGTGCCGTGATCGACCTGCACGGCCGCATCGCCGACGTCGTCTGCGTCGCCTGCCGCAGGCGCAGCACCCGCGCGGCGCTGCAGGAACGGCTCGCCGCGCTGAACCCGGGATTCGTCGAGGCCGCGGGCGACGCCGTCGAGACCGCGCCGGACGGGGACGCCGAGCTCGCCGCCGTCGACGGGTTCCGGACGGCCCGCTGCACCGACTGCGGGGGTGTGCTCAAGCCGGACGTCGTGTTCTTCGGCGAGAACGTGCCGCGCGAGCGGGTGGCCCGCGCCTACGCGATGGTCGACGCCGCCGCGGCGCTGCTCGTCGCGGGGTCGTCGTTGACGGTGATGTCGGGCCTGCGGTTCGTCCGGCACGCCCACAAGGCGGGGGTCCCGGTGGTGATCGTCAACCGCGGTACCACCCGGGGCGACGAGCTCGCGGACGTGCGGGTCGACGCCGGCTGCTCGGAGACGCTCTCCGCCCTGGCCGCCGCGGCGAGCACCGCGGCCTAGTGCCCCCCGCCCCTCGCCGCACGCACCAGGAGAACACCGGCGGCCGCGACGCCTTGCGCGCCCAGCCACGCGACCCCGGTGCCGGCCACGCCCATCACCGGCATGAGGAACCAGCTGCCCGCGATGACCGCGGTCGTGACCGCTGCCGGCAGTCCGAACAGGACGCGGCCGTCGCGGCGCACGCGGGCGGCCCAGACCGCCGACCAGGTGATCGCGTTCGGGATCGCCGACAGCACGAGCAGCACCAGCAGCAGGCTGCCCTCGTCGGCGTAGTGGGGACCGAACAGCGACAGCAGCGGGTGTGCGGCCACGGCGATCACGAGCACCGCCGGGACGAGGAGCGCCATGGCCTTGTGGAGCATGCCGCGCCGCGCCGCCTCCAGGCGGTGGGGATCGGCGGCGACGTGGGCCACCAGCGACTGCCCCATGCCGTTGACGACCAGGTAGAGCGCGTACGCGATCTGCCATGCGATGCCGTACACGGCGGCCGCCTCCGGACCGAGGCGGGCCAGTACGGCGAGCGGAAGGCCGAACACCGCGGCGAGCAGGAACACCGTGCCGGCGTAGTCGGCGCGGACGAACGAGGCGACGTCCCGGGCCGTGACGGCGGGGGCGACCCCGGCGGCGTCGGCGCGCGGGAGCACCCGTGCCAGGTAGACGGTGACGACCAGGACGATCACGGCCGTGGCGGCGACCCAGGCGACGGCGAGCCCGATCCACATGCCCAGCGCGGCCGCCCCGCCGAGGAACACGATCTTCAACACGGAGAACACGAGGTTCTCCACGGGCACGAGGGTGGCCTTCTTGATCGCGGGCAGGACGTAGTCCTGCATCACGAACATCGCCCACACCGGGGTGGAGAACGTGAAGAACGCCACCAGCTCGGATCCGCCGAACACGGCATGCAGCTCGGGAGCCCACCACGAGGCGCCGAGGGCGAACACGGCACCGGCCAGGGTCGCCGCCGCGACGGCCGCGGCGTAGCAGCCCACCACGAGCGCGCGGGTGTTGCGCCCCGCCACCGGGACGAAGCGCAGCAGGGCGTTGCCGAGGTTGAGCTGCGCCGCCGTGCCCAGGAGCGTCATCGCGGACAGGACCGTGCTGTTCACCCCGACGGTCGCCGAGTCGTACAGCCGGGCGGCCATGATCCAGAACAGCAGCCCCAGCCCGGAGGTGAGGCCGGAGCTGAGCACGAGCGCGAGCCCGTCCCGGTGCTGGGGGGTCCGCCAGCCGCCCAGGAGACCCGATCGCACCTGGGCAGCACGGTCACGAGTCGGGACACGATGCTCCTGCAAGGTCGTCATGGGCCCTTCCGCTCGCCGGGTCACCCGGAGCGACCGCACCGGGTATTGCGCACACCCTGCGGGCTGGGCGCTGAGGCGACGCTGAGAGCACGCGCGACGCTGAACCCACGCTGAGAGCGGCGGGCGGGGGCCTCAGTCGCGCTGGGCGGATCGCCGCGCGGCGATCCGGGCCGCCGCGGCGTCCACCACGCGGTCGGACACCACCGCGGTGCCCCAGCACAGCGGCACCAGCACGACGGTGGCGAGCAGGACCTGGAACCCGAACGGCAGTTGCGTGAGCCACAGCTCCACCGCGTCCCACCAGTCCGCCAACGCCCGTACCATGTCTACCCACCCCGCCGGCTCCGCCGGCTTCCGTCCCCGTCGTGTCCCACACAGTAGCCGCGGGCGTTCCTGGCTAGATTCGCGGCATGTTCGCCGTCTACGCCGCAGAGCCCAACGCCGACGCGCCGCTCGACCCGCTCACCGTGGGCGAGCGGCCCGCCCCCGAGGTGCCCGAGGGCTGGGTCGCCGTGACCGTCACCGCCGCGAGCCTCAACATGCACGACCTGTGGACGCTGCGCGGCGTCGGGATCAAGCCGGACCAGTTCCCGATGATCCTCGGGTGCGACGGCGCCGGAACCCTGGAGGACGGCACCGAGGTCGTCCTGCACTCGGTGATCGGCGACCCGGCGTGGGACGGCGACGAGACGCTCGACCCCAAGCGCACCCTGCTCACCGAGAAGCACCAGGGGACGTTCGCCGAGACGGTCGTGGTGCCGGCCCGCAACGCCGTGTCGAAGCCGGCGGGGCTCACCGCCGTGCAGGCGTCGGTGATGGGCACCGCGTGGCTCACCGCCTACCGGATGCTCTTCACCAAGTCGGGGCTGAAGCCCGGCCAGACGATGCTCGTGCAGGGCGCGTCCGGCGGCGTGTCGACGGCGCTCGTCCAGCTGGGCCGCGCCGCGGGGATGCGGGTCTGGGTGACCGGTCGCACGGACGAGAAGCGGGCCGTCGCCGAGCGGCTCGGCGCGCACGCCACGTTCGCGTCGGGCGAGCGGCTGCCGGAGCGGGTCGACGCCGTCTTCGAGACGGTCGGTGACGCCACGTGGTCGCACTCGATGCGGGCGCTCAAGCCGGGCGGGGTGATAGTCGTCTCCGGTTCGACCAGTGGGCCCAACCCCGGGGCCGACCTCCAGCGGCTGTTCTTCCTCCAGCTGCGCGTCCTCGGCTCCACCATGGGCACCCGTCAGGAGCTCGCCGACCTGCTGCGATTCGTCGAGAACGCCGGCATTTCGCCCGAGATCGGGCTCGAGCTGCCGATGGATCGGGCGCCCGAAGGGTTCCGCGCGATGCTCGACGGAGACACTTCCGGAAAGATCGTATTCACCCGATGAAGCCGTTTATCGCGCTGAATCGGCCGTTCGTCTAGCGGTTCTTGTTGCTGAGAACCCCGTTCGGCCCTCTCAGGACGTACAGTGTGTGACCGTGTCTGAGCCACCAAGTCGAATGGCGCCGGGGAGTATCCCCGCCCCGGCGCCGCGGGTGACAGGTCTGGTCGAACTCCTCGACCGATTGGACCGCGCCGTCGCCGCCTCGCTCTCGCCGGTCACATCGGCCGAGGGCGTGAGCCGTGACGGATGGCGGGTGCTGCTGATGCTCGCCCGCGGCGGCGGGCGGAGCATGGGCGAGATCGCCACGCACACCGCCCTGCCGGCCCCCACCGCCACTCGCGTGGTCGACCGCCTGGTCGCCGCGCAGCTGGCCTACCGCCGCACCGACCCCGTCGATCGCCGGCGGGTGCTCGTCCACCTCGCGGGTGGAGGCCGCGCCGTGGTCGAGAGAGTCTGCGGCAGGGTGGAGCGCCACGCGGGCGAAGCCCTCGGCTCCGCCCACACCCCCGAACGCGCCCAACTCGCCGAGCTCCTCGAGGCACTGGCGAGCCAGCCCGCCTGACCCCGACATCCCCCGAATCCCCCGAATCCCCGACCTACGCCCCCAACAGCTGAAGCGTCCTGTCCAACCAGGCCTGGTCCCGGACCCCCATGTACCGCCGGGCCACGGCCACCTCGGGTGCACGCTCCCGCGACACGGTGGACGCCGCCAACAGGTCGGCCACGGTCACCCCGTGGCCCGGCCGGTCGAGCACCTCCACCGTGTCGCCGGCGCGCACCGGCCCTGGCCGCTCCACGGCCAGGTACGCCCCCGGTCGCCCGGCCGCGATGAACCGCTTGACGAGATCGGGCACCCCGCGGAACGCGGCGAACACCCGGCACGGGATGCGGGTGCTGCGCACCTGCAGCACGGCCTCGCCCACCTGCCAGCGCTCGCCGAGCAGCGCGCCGGTGCAGTCGACGCCGGACACCGTGAGGTTCTCGCCCACACCGCCGGGCCGGACGGCCTGGCCGAGCTCGGCGGCCCAGAAGGCGAGGTCCTCGACCGCGTACGCGTAGACGGCCTGGTCCGGGCCGCCGTGGTGCTCGGTGTGGCAGATCGTGTCGCCCTGCACGCCCTCGGTGTCGAGCAGCACCGGGCCGTCGACGGGTCGCTTGTCGATGCCGGTCCTGCCGTCCGGCGCCCGGGTCTCGATGTCGCTGCGCACCACGGCGACGTTGACGGACTCGATCCTCCCCGTCATCGGGCGACCCCCGCGGCGACACGGGACGCCGCTGCGCGGGTCTCCTCCAGGAGCCTCGCCACGAGCTCGGCCGCCGGCAGCTCCCGCACGAGCGGGTAGGCCTGCCCCGCCCAGAGGTTCGTGGTGGCCGGGTCGCCGTGGGCCCTGATCGGTCGCGTCATGTGGTGCACCTGTGGGTAGGCGGCCGGGGCCGCGGCGGAGTGGGCGTCGAGGAACGCGTTGCGGATGCCGCGCGCCGGGCGGCCGGTGAACGCGCGGGTGATCGCGGTCGGCGGGCCGCCGGGATCGGCCAGCGCGGCCCGGTGCGCCGGCTTGGTGCCGGCCTCCGGGCAGACCAGGAACGCGGTGCCGAGCTGGGCCGCCACCGCGCCCGCGGCGAGCGCGGCGGCGATGCCCGCGCCGTCGACGATGCCGCCCGTGGCCACCAGCGGCAGGTCGGCGGCGGCCGCGACCAGCCGCAGCAGCGCGAGCAGCCCGTACTGCTGCCCGCCCGCCGGGTCGGCGGGGTCGTTGTCGAACACGCCCCGGTGCGCTCCCGCCTCGATGCCCTGCACCACGAGCCCGTCGACGCCCGCCGCGGCCGCCCGCCGCGCCTCCTGCGGGCTGGTGACGGTGGCGAGCACCTCGGTGCCCACCGCCTGCAACCGGGACACCGCGTCCGGGTCGGGGCAGCCGAACGTGAACGACACCACCGGCACCGGGTCGGCCAGCAGCAGGGCGAGCTTGTCCGGGTACCCGTCGTCGTCCCAGACCGGGTCGCCCGGCTCCATGCCGGCGGCGGCGAGCCGGTCCCGGTAGTCGGCGACCCCGGCGTCGCGGCGCTCGCCCGGGAGGAACAGGTTGACGCCGAAGGGCCGTGCGGTGCGCTCCCGGACGGCGCCGATCGCGGCTCCCAGAGCGGTGGCGTCGAGGTAACCGCCTGCGAGGAACCCGAAGCCGCCTGCGTCGGACACCGCTGTGACGAGCTCGGGTGTGGTGGGGCCGCCTGCCATCGGGGCCAGCACGATCGGGGAGTCGAGCGCGGTCAGCACCCTGATCACGCTAGCCCGGCGGTGCGGGTGCGGCACCGGAGTTGTGAGCGGCGAGTCAGCCGCCGCGCAGGAAGGCTTCGGCCGTCGCCTGACCGGCCGCCGCGTACGGGAACGCCACGAGCAGCACCGCCCCGACCGCGATGACGAGGACGCGGCGCAGCCAGCCGCCGCGGACCACGAGCCACCCCGCGACGTAGGCGACCACGAGCGGCAGGGTGATCGTGTAGAGCGCGGTGAGCTCGGCACCGGGCTCGTCGGACGGCGGGCCGCCCCCGACCGCCGTGAGCACCACCCCGACGGCCGCGATGACGACGATGCCGGCCGCGAGGGCCGTCCACCTGCCCTTCGCCCGCCCCGCCACCACGCCGATGAGGAGCACGGCGAGCAGCGCGGCGCCCGTCACGGCGGGGGCGTAGGGCAGGAGACCGTCGATCATGCACCCCATCGTGCCCCCCGACCGGGTCATCCGGGCGGCCGCCGCGCCGATGCTGATCTAGCGTCGAGGCGTGCGCCGCTCGACAGCCGCAACCGCCCTGGTCACCGCGCTCGCGCTGGGCGTGCTCGGCCCGCCCGCCACCGCGCTGGCCCAGCCGCCCGGCAGCGACGTCGGCGCGTGCCTCGACGGGAACTGCACGCTGCGGGTGACGGGTCCGGTCGACATCCCGCTCGACGGCCGCGCCGGTCCGATCGGGCTCTCGGTGTCGTCGATCGGGCCGTTCGCGGTGGCGTTCTGGGTGCACCGGCCCAGCGGCAACGGCCTGGGCGTGGTCGGCCCCTCCGGCTCCGTGCGGTTCACATCGGACAAGGGCTCGCTCGCCGTGCGCCTGCTCGAGCTCGGCCCCGATGCCGCGGTGATCGAGCTGACCACCACATAGCGGCGGGTGTCACACACGAACTGCGGTACTCACACACCAACTGCAGTTCGCGTGCCGGCACCGATGTCGGTGTGCGACCGGCCTACTTCTTCGCCTTGTCCGCCGTGGACTCCGTGGACAGTGCCGCGACGAAGGCCTCCTGCGGGACCTCGACCCGCCCGATGGTCTTCATCCGCTTCTTGCCCTCCTTCTGCTTCTCCAGGAGCTTGCGCTTGCGGGTGATGTCACCGCCGTAGCACTTCGCGAGGACGTCCTTGCGCATCGCGCGAATGTTCTCGCGCGCGATGATGCGGGACCCGATCGCCGCCTGGATCGGCACCTCGAACTGCTGGCGCGGAATCAGCTCGCGCAGTTTGGAGGCCATGGTCGTGCCGTAGGAGTAGGCCTGGTCCTTGTGCCGGATGGCCGAGAACGCGTCGACCGGCTCGCCCTGCAGCAGGATGTCGACCTTGACCAGGTCGGACGCCTGCTCGCCCGCCTCCTCGTAGTCGAGCGAGGCGTAGCCGCGGGTGCGGGACTTCAGCGCGTCGAAGAAGTCGAAGATGATCTCCGCGAGCGGCATCGTGTAGCGCAGCTCGACGCGGCTCTCCGAGAGGTAGTCCATGCCGCCGAGCTGCCCACGCCTGGCCTGGCACAGCTCCATGATCGCCCCGATGTACTCCGACGGCGCCAGGATCGTGGTCCTGACCACCGGCTCGTACACCTCGGCGACCTTGCCGGTGGGCCAGTCCGACGGGTTGGTGACGATCATCTCCGTGCCGTCGTCGAGCACCACCCGGTAGACGACGTTCGGGGCGGTGGAGATCAGGTCGAGGCCTGCCTCGCGCTCCAGCCGGTCGCGGGTGATCTCCAGGTGCAGCAGGCCGAGGAAGCCGCAGCGAAAGCCGAAGCCGAGCGCCGCCGACGTCTCCGGCTCGTAGGTGAGCGCGGCGTCGTTGAGCTGCAGCTTGTCGAGCGCGTCGCGCAACTCCGGGTAGTCGGAGCCGTCCACGGGGTAGAGCCCGGAGTAGACCATGGGGCGCGGCTCGCGATAGCCGGTGAGCGGCTCGGTGGCGCCGTGGCGCTGGCTGGTGACGGTGTCACCCACCTTCGACTGGCGCACGTCCTTGACGCCGGTGATGAGGTAGCCCACCTCGCCGACGCCCAGACCGGCCGACGCCTTGGGCTCCGGCGAGACGATCCCCACCTCGAGGAGCTCGTGGGTGGCGCCGGTGGACATCATCTTGATCCGCTCGCGCGGGGTGATCTTCCCGTCGACGACGCGGATGTACGTGACGACGCCCCGGTAGGTGTCGTACACCGAGTCGAAGATCATCGCCCGGGCCGGGGCGTCCGGGTCGCCCTGCGGCGCCGGCACCGCGTCCACGACCTCGTCGAGCAGCTCGGTCACGCCCTCGCCGGTCTTGGCGCTCACCCGCAGCACGTCCCACGGCTCGCAGCCGATGATGTGGGCGATCTCGGCGGCGTAGCGGTCCGGGTCGGCCGCCGGCAGGTCGATCTTGTTGAGGACCGGGATGATCGTGAGGTCCTTGTCGAGCGCCAGGTAGAGGTTGGCGAGCGTCTGCGCCTCGATCCCCTGCGCGGCGTCGACGAGCAGGATCGCGCCCTCGCACGCCTCGAGGGCGCGCGAGACCTCGTAGGTGAAGTCGACGTGGCCCGGCGTGTCGATCAGGTGCAGGACGTGGTCCTTGCCGTCGACCTGCCAGGGCAGCCGCACGTTCTGGGCCTTGATCGTGATGCCGCGCTCGCGCTCGATGTCCATCCGGTCGAGGTACTGGGCGCGCATCAGGCGTTCCTCGACCACGCCGGTGAGCTGCAGCATCCGGTCGGCCAGGGTCGACTTGCCGTGGTCGATGTGGGCGATGATGCAGAAGTTCCGGATCAGCTCCGGCGGCGTGAACGTCTGATCGGCGAAACTCACTCTGTTCCTTCTCCTACGGGTTCCCCACATCGTCCCACGCGGGCAGGGGGCCCGGTCCGAACGGGCTGCCACCCTCATCCGACGAACGGACCCCCGGGCCTGCCCGGTCACGGTGCGTGACCGCCGGGCAACCATCCGTTGGATCTTGGGGCCAAGATCGCCCCGCACGCTCATCGCAGGCCCTGTGACGTGCCACGATGCCGGACACCAGAGGTTGCGGGGAGCGAGCGGTGACATCGACGCGCACGGCCGCCGAGTGCGCCCTCCTGAGGGGGGCGCCGGAGTGCACGTGCACGCAGGACAGCCCGGTCCTCACCGAGGAGCAGATCGTCACCCGCGCGCTCAGCAAGCTCCGCTTCGAGCAGCGCGCCGACCCCGCGGGCAAGGCGGCGGCGCGCCGGGGGTTGGACGCGATGCTCGCCCAGGCCCGCCGGGAGGGCCCGTCCACGTTGGTCTCCGAGTTGCTCCGGATGGGCCTCATGATCCGGCTCCTCGGCGCGGACGAGGCCGACGCCGACGACGTCGAGGCGCTGCTGCAGGAGTTCATCGAGCTCGCCGAGATCGACGCCGACCCGCGCCGCCTCGGCGAGGCCGCCACCCTGCGTGCGCACCGCACCGCGGTGTTCGGCCACGCGGAGAACGCGCTCGCCGATGCCGCCTCCGCGTTCGCCATCCTCACCGACATCACCGCCCCGGCGCCGGACGAGGACCCGGCACGCTGGTCGCGCTACCTCTCCCGCAGCCTCAACGGGCTCGTGGTCGTGCTGCTCAAGCTGGGCTCCCACGAGCTCGCCGACGAGGTCTCGCAGCGCGCCGTCGCCGTCTCGGAGGGCACGGGGTCGGTGATGGACCGGCTCGTGCACCAGCTCAACCGGGTGCGCCTGCAGCTGTCGTGGGCGTTGCGGCTCGAACGCGGCGGGCGCGACACGGCAGCGGCCACCCGGTTCACCGCCGCGGCGCACACCGCGCACGCCGCGGCCGGCCTCTGGACCACCGCGATGCGCAGCGGGCGGCCCGCCACCGAGGAGTGCTCGGTGATCGGTGCCGCGTACGCGCTGGTCCGGCCCGACCCGCGGCACCTCGACATGCTGGTGCGCCTGCACCCGGTGGCGCACTTCCCCGAGGACCGGATCGCGCTGGCCATCGCCACCGCCCGCTGCCTGCTCGAGGCGGGCCGGCCCCGGGACGCCGCGGTCGCGCTCGACCCGCTGCAGGCGGAGCTGCTCCACGGAAAAACCTCCGAGGGCGTGCTCGCACTCGCACTGCACCGCGAGGTCGCCCGCGTCGACCAGATCGCCCACCGCGGCGCCCCGTCCGAGACGCTGCAGCACTACACCAGCGCGCTGGAGAGCGAGCTGTGGGAACTGCGCGAGGCGCGGCACACGGCGCTGCGCAGCCACGCCGAGCAGCACCGGCTCGCCCGCGAGCACGGCGCCGTGGCCGCCCAGGCCATGCAGGACCCGCTCACCGGGCTGCCCAACCGGCGGGCGCTCGACGTCCGGCTCGCCGAGGCCTGCACTGACATCGCGGGCCAGCCCTGCGCGGTGGCCCTGATCGACCTCGACGGGTTCAAGGACGTCAACGACGAGCGCTCGCACGCCGCGGGCGACGAGGTCCTGCGCGTGATCGCGGACTGCCTGCGCGGCACGCTCCGCGCGCAGGACCTCGTGGCCCGCTACGGCGGCGACGAGTTCGTCGTGGTCATGCCGTCCACGCCACTGCCGGTGGCGGCCGCGGCGATGCGGCGGGCGGCCGCGGCGGTGGCTTCGCTGCCCGTCGACGTCGCGGCGGGTGTCACGACGTCGATCGGGGTGGTGCGGGCCCCGCTGGACGGCGATCCCGCCGTGGCGATGGCCGCGGCCGACGCCGCCATGTACCGCGCCAAGCACGCGGGCGGCAACGCGGTGGTCAGCGGCGCGGCGGTGCCGGTCGCCGGGCGCTAGCACCCGCTCCGGCGAACAGGGCCGATTTCGTCCGGGAATCCGACCCGCTGTAACATGGACCGTCGAGCGCCCGGCGTGCCGCACGATCCCTCGCCGCCGGTGCGGAGAGCGAGCAGTCCACCGGCAGGAAGAAACTCGAGGCATTCGCGTGGCCAACATCAAGTCCCAGATCAAGCGGGTCAAGACCAACGAGAAGCGCCGCCTGCGCAACAAGTCGGTCAAGTCCGCCGTCCGCACGGCCGTGCGGCAGTTCCGCGAGGCCGCCGAGGCCGGCGACACCGAGAAGGCCACGCAGCTCCAGCGCGCGGCCTCTCGGGCACTGGACAAGGCCGCCAGCAAGGGCGTCATCCACAAGAACCAGGCCGCCAACCGCAAGTCGGCGATGGCCAGGCGCGTCGACGCGCTCTGATCCCGAGAACGGCGATACCGACACCACGGCGCCGATCCGCGAGATGCGGATCGGCGCCGTCGTGCTGAACGGGGTCAGAGCTCGGCGGCCGCCGGCACCAGCTCACGCCCGATGATCTCCAGCGGGGTCAGCTCCCAGACCCGCGGCACCCAGCCGTGCACCTCCTGCACGCCGAGCTTGGCGAGCCGCTCCAGCTCGGAGCGCACCGCGTCGACCTTCTCACCCCGCTCCCCGACGTCGAGCGGGAACATGACGGTCTTCTCGATCTCCTCGTAGGGCCGGCCCACGGCCTCGCAGTGCCCCCGCAGGACGTCGAGCTTGCGCTCGAGATCGGGCCCGTTGAACAGGTTGCACGCCTGCGCGTACTGCGCCACCAGCCTCAGCGTCTTCTTCTCCCCGCCCCCGCCGATCAGGATGGGCGGGCGGCGCACCGGCTGGGGCCGGTTGAGCGTGCGGTCGAGCCGGTAGTGCCTGCCGACGTAGGGCTCCTCGCTCTCGCTCCACATCTGCTGCACGATCTGCAGCGTCTCCTCGAGCCGCTCGAAGCGCTCCGCGGTGGGCGGGAACGGCAGCCCCAGCCCACGGGCCTCGTCGCCGTTCCACGCGGCCCCGATCCCGAGCATCGCGCGCCCGCCCGACAGCACGTCCAGCGTGCTGACGAGCTTGGCGAGCATCCCCGGCTCGCGGTAGCTCACCGCCGTGACCCAGGCGAGCAGCTCCACGCGCGACGTGCGCGCGGCCAGGTACCCCAGCGTCGTGTAGGCCTCCAGCATCTCGTGCTCGGGCGGGCCGAGCACGGAGATCTGCCACACGTGGTCCATCACGCTCACGCGCGCGAACCCGGCCTCCTCGGCTGCGGTGGCGATGCGGGTCAGGTCATCGGCGAGGCGTGCCGGGCCCGACGGGTAGGTGAAGTCCGCGATGTGCAGACCGATGTCCACGTCTGATCCTCCGTAGTCCGCTTCTCGATCGCGTCACCACCGACGCTATCCCTCACGACGTCCACGGACGGGTCGTCAGGCTGGCCCTGCTGATACCAGGATCGGCTCAGTCGACGGTCGCGGCCGGCTGGAACTCGCGCAGGAGCGCCACGATCTCCTGCCGCGCCGCGGCGACGTCCCGCGCCGCCCCGTCGTGCAGACCCTCCACGACGACGAGCGCGTCCGTCGTCGTCTCCCGGGTCGCGCTCTGGGCGCTCTGCCGCCAGCACCAGCGCCGGGCGCAGGCGACCTCCGCCCGGTCGACGAACACCACCTCCCCCGGCTCCGGCGCGACGGGCTGCTCGGCTCCGAGGTCGGTGAACCGCTCGTTCCCGGTGGCGAACCGCACGGTGATGTCCTCGTCGATCCCGGCGAGGTCGACGACCGCGACCGGTAGGGCGTACCGGATCGACACGAGGTTCCCGAGGTCGACGAGTGCGTTGATGGACGGGATGTCGCCCTGCTTGGCGAGCCGCCGCAGCAGCGCCTCCGCGGCGCTGCGGTACTGCGTCGGCTTGGCGCCGAACCCGGCGAACGCCCGCCGCCACGCCGCGATCGACGGCAGCCCGGCGGGCGGCGTGGTCGCGAGGCGCCCCGCGACCTCCCGCTGGACGGCGCGGTAGCGCTGCAGCAGCGCGGGGGGCGTCGGGCCGTTGGTCAGGCCGGAGGCGAGGACGGTCCCGGCGTGGACGCCCGGGTACCGGTCGAGCACGGCACGGTCGTAGCGGAACACGCCGGACACGCTAGGCCAGACTGGTCCCGTGACCGAGTCCACGGAGCCCGTGATCAACGGGACCAATCCGGGTCTGCGCATCGAGCTCGACGACGTCAGGGCGCGTGGCTCCCGGGCGCTGGCCGACGGGCTGGCCGACGCGCTGCGCCACGCGGTCCGCGCCGGCCGGCTGCCCGCCGGCACACGGCTGCCGGCGTCGCGCAGCCTCGCCGCCGACCTCGCGGTCTCCCGCGGCGTGGTGGTGCGGGCGTACGAGCAGCTCGTGGCCGAGGGCTACCTCCAGGCGCACACGGGGCGCGGCACGGTGGTGAGCGACGTCCACACCGGCGGGAGCGCGGCCCCGCCGCCGATCCGGCCGTTCGAGCCGGGCAACCCGGGCGTGCCGGCGCTGGGCGCGTTCCCCCGCACCGAATGGCTCCGGGCGCTGGAGACGGCGATGGGGTCGCTGCCCGACGCGGAGCTGGGCTACGGCGACCCGCGCGGCCACCCCCGGCTGCGCCGCGCGCTCGCCGCCTACCTGGGGCGCACCCGCGCGGTCGTCGCCCCGCTGGACCGGATCGTCGTCACCGGCGGGTTCGCGCAGGCGGCCCGGGTGATCGCGGAGGCGCTCGTCCGCCACGACGTCCCGGCCGTCGGTGTCGAGGACCCCGGCTCGGTCGGGGTCCTCGAGACGTTCCGCATCGGTGGCCTCGACACGCACCCGATCCCGGTGGACGAGAACGGCCTCGACGTGGACGCGCTGGCCGCCACGGAGCTGCGCGCCGTCTCCGTGACGCCCGCCCACCAGTTCCCCACCGGCGCCGTCCTCGCGCCCGCCCGGCGCACGGCGCTGCTGGAGTGGGCCGTCGCGCGCGAGGCGGTGGTGATCGAGGACGACTACGACGCCGAGTACCGCTACGACCGCTCCCCCGTCGGCGCGCTGCAGGGCCTCGCCCCCGACCGCGTGGTGTACGGCGGCAGCATTTCCAAGACCCTCGCCCCCGGCCTGCGGCTCGGGTGGGTCGTCGCGCCCGCCTGGCTCGCGACGACGCTGACGGAGGTGAAGCACTGGGCGGACATCGCGGAACCGGTGCTCGACCAGGTCGCGCTCGCCGTCTTCATCGAGACGGGCGCGCTCGACCGCCACATCCGGCGGATGGCCGTCCGCTACGCGGAACGCCGCCGCGCGCTGCTGGCGGCCGTGGCCCGGCACCTGCCCGGCTGGTCCGTCACCGGGGTCGCCGCGGGCCTGCACGCCGTGCTCGTCCCGCAACGCCCGGTGCCGCCCGACGCGCTCGACGCGATGGCGCACGCGCCCGGCGGGCTGGGCGCGATCCCGCTCGCCGCGTACGCGCAGTCGGCCCGGCCCCGGCCGGGCCTCGTGGTCGGCTACGGGTCGCTCACCACCGACCGGATCGAACGGGGCATCGCCGCGATGGCCGCTACGCCGTTGCGGGTGCGTGGGTGAACTCGCGGATGATCCGCGCGAGCCGCGCCGGCTGGTCCAGGGGGATGAGCGTGTAGCTGTCGTCCACCTCGACCAGCTTCCCCTGCGGGAGGAGTTCCGCGAGGCGACGGCCGTGCTCGGGCGGCATCACACGGTCGTCGCCCGCCCAGACCACGAGGGCCGGACGGTCGAAGCTCGGCAGGAACCGTGCCGCCTCGAGCAGGAATCCCGGGTCCGCCGCCGCCGCTCGCAGCGTTCGCACGGCGTCGTGCCGGATTCCCGGCTGCGTCATGACGGGCCCGACCCACCTGGCGGTGGCGGCGTCGCCCCGCTTGGTCAGCCACCCGAAGGCCACCGGGAGCCGTCGGATCGCCCGGAGCCGCATCTGCTGCATGAACAGCCCGAACACCAGGGGCGGGAGCTTTCCGGCGAACACGAGCGTCCTGCCGGTGAGGCCCGGCGGGAAGTTGTCGAACGCATCGCACGAGACGAGTACGACCCGTCCCACGCGGCTCGTGCTCTCGCGCATGAGCAGCTGGACGAGCGCACCCCCGGTGTCGTTCCCCACGAGGGTGACATCACGCAGATCGAGGCGATCGAGGAACTCCGAGACGAGCCGGGCAGCACCGGGGAGTGACAGGTCGGCGTCCGGGTGCATCGGGTGACGATGCGCCCCGAGCGGCAGCGTCGGTGCCACGCACCGGTGATCGGCGGACAGGTCGGCGATGGGGCCGTCCCACAGGGAGGCATCCATCATCAGCCCGTGCAACAGGACGACCGTGGGCCCGGCGCCGCCGGTGTCCTCGTACTCGATCGTGCCGGCGGACAGGGTGATGCGAACCGTCTTCCGCTCCGCGAGCTCTCGCACGTCGACCTCCGAGTGGGCGGGTTCGCCCCAGAAGCGAAGTGAACCACGCGGTTCGCAAAGTGTCCACCGACCGTCGCGGCTACCGCGCGGAGGCAGGGTGATCGTCGGCGGCCTCCTCTCGCTCCAGCGCGCGGGCCAGGGCCTCGAAACCTGCGGCGACACCCGCCGTGTCGCCGCTGGTCAGCCAGTCCACCAGGAAGCCTCGGAGCACCGCGAGGATCATCTCGGCCACCTCGACCTTGCGCTGGTCGGACCAGTGATCAGGGCAGAGGGCCACCAACGTCGGCAGGTACTGCTCGGACGCCCCCCGTCCGAGTTCCGCATAGCGGCCGGAGTCGTACATCGCCAACCCGATGGCCTGATCGAGCACGCGCAGGCCCGACTCCGCCTCCCGGAGGACCGACCACATGGCGCGCACCCGGTCCGCCAGCCTCGGATGGTCGGTCACCCCGGTCGCGGCCAGCACGTTGCCGATGCGCTTCCGGCGCAGCTCGAGGATCGCCTGCTCGAGCAGGTCCTCGGCTCCGTCGAAGTAGTAGAGCAGCACCTTGTGCGTGGTACCCGCCGCCCGTGCCGCACGCCGGAGCGAGAAGTCCACGAGACCGTTCGTCGCGAGATCGTCGGCGACCCGCGTGAGCAGTTCCCGCCGACGTGCCTCGCCGCGCCGCGACCCCGCCGATCGCCGGTAACCCGCTCGCGTTCGTGAGCCCTCGTCCGTCGAGCCGTCCACCGGGTCAGGATCCACGACCTCGTCACCCACCCCTGTGATCGACCGTCCGGCGCGTTCCCGCAGCCTCAGAAGGCCGGCCAGGGGATCGCCGGCCCGTACCCCGACGGCTCCGGGTAGCAGGACTCCTCGAGCAGGTTCTCGACGCGGTGGACGAGCGTGCGCAGCTCGCGCCGGGTGATGTGCTCGGACAGGTCCTCGGACAGCCCGCCGTCCAGCTCGGCACGCAGCCGCTCCAGCATCTCGACCACGAGGCGCGGCAGCGGCTTGCCGACCCAGCCCCACAGCACCGTGCGCAGCTTGTCCTCGATGTGCATGCACAGGCCGTGGTCGACGCCGTAGACGTTGCCGTCGACCCCGGCGAGCACGTGCCCGCCCTTGCGGTCGGCGTTGTTGGCGACCACGTCGAACGCGGCCATCGCCTGCAGCTCGGGCGTGTCGGCGTGCACGAGCACGGCGGGCTCCCCGCGGTCGCCACGGGCGCGCAGCACCCCGATCCAGCCCGGGGGCACCGCCTTCGGGTGGCAGACGTCCACGAGCTCGCGCTCGGCGTCGGTGTCGACCCACACCTGCACCATGCCGGGCCCGAACGGCCCGTCGCGCAGCACCGTGGGCGGGACGACGTGGAACCCGCCCGCCTCGGAGACCAGGTAGGCGGCCACCTCCCGGCCGGCGAGCGTGCCGTCCGGGAAGTCCCAGAGCGGCCGCTCGCCGCGCACCGGCTTGTACACGCACTCAGCGGCCAGCCCGTCGAGCGTGATGCTGCCGAAGAGGGTGGCGTTCGATGCGTCGACCAGGCGGCCGGTGATCTCGATGCGGCCGTGCCGCAGCAGTCCCGGCACGGCCGGGTCGCGTGGGTCCACCGGATCTCGCGTCAGTCCTCGGCCGGGGACCGCTGGTGGTACCCGTTGAGCCGCACGCAGACGTGACCCTCCGGGTCGAGCGGCTCGGCACACAGCGGGCACGGCGGGCGGCCCGCGGAAACCACGCGCTCGGCGCGGTCGGCGAAGGCCCGCGCCTGCACCGGCGACAGGAACACGCGCAGGGCGTCGGGGCCCTCCTCGGTGTCGTCGAGCACCACCGACTCGTCGACCTCCTCCTCGGTGACGGCGAGCAGCTCCACCACGATCGAGCGCGACTCGGCGTCCCAGCCCAGGCCCATCGTGCCGACGCGGAACTCCTCCTCGAGCGGCACCGCGAGGGGGTCGAGGTCTGTGCCGGGCTCGTCGTCGGGCAGGTCGTCGCCCCCGAACCGGCGGGCGACCTCCTGCAGCAACGCACTGATCCGGTCGGCGAGCACCGACACCTGCTGTTTCTCCAGCAGGACGCTCACCGTGCGCGCCTCCTGGATCGCCTGGAGGTAGAACGAGCGGTCGCCGGGCTCGCCGACGGTGCCCGCGACGAAGCGCTCGGGCTGGCGGAAGACGTGGATGACGCGTGACATGGCGACGTCGAGGGTAGACCGCTCCGGCTCGGACGGCACGTCCGTGACCATCAAGTCCCGGTGTCGCCGCCGACGACGGCGTCGGAGCTGCGTGCCGGCGCCTTGCGCCGCCTGCGCTTCGGAGCGGGTGGGATCAGCCCGGACACGTCGCCGCCCAGGTCGTTCACCCGCGCCACGAACGGGCGCGTCTCGGTGTAGTGCACCACGCTGATCGAGCCGGGGTCGACGACGATGCGCTGGAAGTTGTCCAAGTGGGTGGCGAGCGCGTCGGCGAGCACCGACTTGATCACGTCACCGTGGCTGCAGGCCAGCCAGACCGCGCCCGGGCCGTGCTCGGCGGCGATCCGCGCCCCGTGCCGGCGCACCGCCGCCACCGCCCGAGCCTGCATGCCCGCGAGCCCTTCGCCGTCCGGGAACACGGCCGCCGACGGGTGGGCCTGCACCACCTTCCACAGCGGTTCCTTCGCCAGCGTCTTCAGCTCCCGGCCCGTCCACGAGCCGTAGTCCACCTCGGCGAGCTCCGGCTCCGTGCCCGGCACGAGGCCCCTGGCCTCGGCCAGCGGGGCCACCGTCTGCTCGCACCGCAACATCGGCGAGCAGACGATCTCCGCGAGCGGCACGCCCGCCAGGCGGTCCACCAGTTTCTCGGCCTGCGCCCGGCCGGTGTCGTCGAGCCCGACGCCCGCGGTGCGCCCGGCGAGCACGCCGGACGCGTTGGCCGCCGACCGGCCGTGGCGGAGCAGGATGAGCGTCGTCACGACCGCCGAGCGTACGTGTGGTCAGACCGGTGCATTCACACAGCGGCCAGCCACCCGGCGCCCAGCGCGACGAACAGCACCGCACCCAGCGCCACCCGGTACCAGACGAACAGGTAGACGCTGTGCCGCTCGACGTAGCGCAGCAGCCAGGCGATCGACGCGAAGCCGATCGCGAACGCGATCACCGTCGCCACCAGCATCTGCGCGCCGGTCGGACCGTCGCCCGCGAAGACGTCCGGGATCTGGAAGATCCCCGACGCCACCACGGCCGGGATCGCCAGCAGGAACGAGTAGCGCACGGCCGCGGGACGCGTGAAGCCGAGGAAGAGGCCCGCGGTGATCGTGCCGCCGGAACGGGAGACGCCCGGGATCAGCGCCATGGCCTGTGCGAGCCCCAGCAGCATCCCGTCGGCGGCCTTCATCTGCTGCAGCTCCAGCCGCTGCCGCCCCATCCGCTCGGCGAGCCCCAGCAGCAGGCCGAACAGCACCAGCGTCGAGGCGATCAGCCACAGGTTGCGCGCCGCGGTCTGGATCTCGTCCTCGAACAGGACGCCGAGCACGCCGATCGGGATCGTGCCGATGATCACGAGCCAGGCGATCCGGTAGTCCGGGGTGGCGCGGACGGCGGGGAAGCGGAAGCCGCGCAGCCACGTGAGGAGCAGGTGACCGATGTCCCGCGCGAAGTAGACGAGCACCGCGGCCTCCGTGCCTAGCTGCGTGACCGCGGTGAAGGCAGCGCCCGCGTCGCGCCCGAAGAACACCCCGGACACGATCCGCAGGTGGGCCGACGAGGAGATCGGCAGGAACTCCGTCAGTCCCTGCACAACACCGAGCACGATCACTTCCAGCCACGTCACTCGCGGGACCGTACCGAGGGTCCCTGAGACCGCCCCACATAGGCTTCCCTCGTGCGGCGGCGACGGGTCGGGGACAGCGGGCTGGAGGTCTCCCAGATCGGACTCGGCACGATGACCTGGGGTTCCGGCACCGACATCGACGGTGCCACCGAGCAGCTCACGGCGTTCGTCGACGCGGGCGGCACCCTCGTCGAGACCGCGGAGGGCTACGGGGCGGGCACCGCCCAGGAGATGCTCGGCGAGGTGCTGGCCACGAGCGTCCGGCGGGAGGACGTCGTCATCGCCGGGCGCGGCGGCGTGCCCAGCGGCCCGCTCGGTGACGGCGCCGCCCGCGGGGCCCTGCTCGCCGGGCTGGACGCGATGCTGGAGCGGCTCGGCACCGACCACGTCGACCTCTGGCAGCTGCCCTTCTTCGACGCGCGGGTCCCGGTCGAGGAGACGCTGTCGGCCGTGCAGGTGGCGGTGTACTCCGGCAAGGCGCGCTACGCCGGGCTCGCCGGGCCCGCCGGCTGGCAGCTCGCGACTGTGGCCGAGCGGGGCCGGATGCTCGGCGGCGTCGCGGTTCCGGTCTCGGCGCAGGCCGAGTACTCGCTGCTGTGCCGCGACCCGGAGCGCGAACTGCTTCCCGCTGCCCTCCACCACGGGATCGGCCTGCTCGCCTGGGCCCCGCTCGGGCGCGGTGTGCTCACCGGCAAGTACGTCGACGGCACCCCGGCCGACTCCCGCGCCGCCTCTCCCGAGCTAGCCCCGTACGTCGAGGCCCGCCGGACCGGGCGCTCCGCCCGGATCGTGCACGCCGTGCTCACCGCTGCCGACGGGCTGGGCACGTCCCCGCTCTCCGTCGCGCTCGCGTGGGTGCGCGACCAGCCCGGCGTGGCGGCGGCCGTCGTCGGCGCCCGGGACGCGGCCCAGCTCATGGCCTCGATGGCCGCCGACCCGCTCGTGCTCCCTGCGGAGATCCGCGCCGCTCTCGACGACGTGAGCGACCCCGGCTGACCGGTGGCACGCCCGGTCGGGCGCGCCTATGGTGTGGGCATTCCACCTGACGTTCATCGCACCGTCGGGTGGCAGCGAGGTGCTAGGGAGGTGAGCCGGTGGCGCGGAGCGGCCCGACCGGCACGGTCGAGGGGGATTCTGCCGACGGGGACTGGGAGTACCGCCCGGTCCAGCTCCCGGGTGATGTGTCCCGGATGACCGCGGCGGTACGGCTGGCGATCCAGGCCGAGTTCGGCGGCTGGGAGCTGTCCCGCGTACGGCTCTACCCGGGTGGGGTCCGCAAGGTGGTGTTGCGCCGTCGGCGCAGCTCGAGAATGCTGCCGGAGCTCTCCGTCTGACTTCTCGTCCGCGTCCTCACCCACGCGAGGACGTGCGCGGCTCCTCCAGGGGCTCCGAGGCGAGCGACCCGAGCAGCGCGAGGGACCTTGCGGTTTCCGAACCCGGCTCGGCGTGGTAGATCACCAGGAGCTGGCCGTCCGAGTCGGCGATCGGGAGCTTCTCCCGGCGCAGGTCCAGCACCCCGACCTCCGGGTGGTGCATCCGGATCAGCCCGCCCGCCAGCGGCTTGACGTCGTGGCGCGCCCACAGCTGCCGGAACAGCTCGCTCGCGAGCGACAGCTCCCCCACCAGCTGCGCGAGCCGCGGGTCACCGACGTCGGTGCCGAGCGAGGTGCGGAACGCCGCGATCATGCCGCCGATGAACCGCTCCCAGCCCGGGTGCAGATCCTGCTCCTCCTCGTCGAGGAGGATCGACCGCAGCCGGTTCTCCCCGGGCCGGATCCGCGGCGACAGCGCCATGGCCAGCCGGTTCGCGGCGAGCACGTCGAACACCCGGCTCTCGACGAACGCCGGCAGGCCGACCACGTCGAGCAGCTGGCGGATCCCGGTCGGCACCACCTCGCGGCGCGGCCGCCTCGTGCGCGCCGGCCGGGCGGCCGACAGGCTCAGCAGGTACTGGGTGGCGGTGGCGTCGAGCCGGAACACGCGGGCCAGTGCCTCGAGCACCTGCGACGAGGGGTTCCGGTCGCGTCCCTGCTCGAGCCGCAGGTAGTAGTCGGCGCTGATGCCGGCGAGGGTCGCGACCTCCTCACGGCGCAGGCCCGGCGTCCGCCGCACCCCCGCCACGCGGAGCCCCACGTCGGCGGGGTCCACGAGCTCACGACGCGCACGCAGGTACTCACCGAGCACGTTCTGCCTGGTCACGATTCCATCCTAGGAGGGAATCCGCCAGCGATCCTGGTCCCGCCGCCCCCAGGATGAACAGGGCGTTCCCCGTTCCGCGGCGCCGGGCGAATCATGGGGTCATGACATCCAGCGATCTCCCCGGCGGCCGCTACCGCGTCGCCGACATCGACCTCACCCGCGTCGGCTACGGCGCCATGCAGCTCGCGGGCCCCGGCGTCTTCGGACCGCCGAAGGACCGCGACGCGGCGATCGCCGTGCTGCGCGAGGCCGTCGACCTCGGTATCAACCACATCGACACGGCCGACTTCTACGGGCCGCGCGTCACCAACGAGATCATCCGCGAGGCGCTCTTCCCGTACCCGGACGACCTGCACATCGTCACGAAGGTCGGCGCCCGCCGCGACGAGAACGGCGGCTGGCCGCACGCCCGGACCCCCGCGGAGCTGCGCGAGCAGGTCCACGACAACCTGCGGAACCTGAAGCTCGACGCCCTCGACGTGGTGAACCTGCGCGTCGGCGGCTTCGACACCCCCGAGCCGGGCTCGATCGCGGAGCAGTTCGAGGCGCTCGCCGAGCTGCAGCAGCAGGGGCTGATCCGCCACCTCGGTATCAGCACCGTCACCGCCGACCAGCTGGCCGAGGCGCAGACGATCGCGCCCGTCGTCTGCGTGCAGAACCTCTACAACGTCGCCCGCCGCGACGACGACGCCCTCGTCGACCTCACCGCGCGACAGGGCATCGCGTTCGTGCCGTACTTCCCGCTGGGCGGCTTCTCGCCGCTGCAGTCGGACGCGCTGGAGGGCGTCGCGACGCGGCTCGGCGCGACGCCGATGTCGGTCGCGCTCGCATGGCTGCTGCAGCGGTCGGAGAACATCCTGCTGATCCCCGGCACGTCGTCGGTGGCGCACCTGCGCGAGAACGTCGCCGGCGCGGCACTCGAGCTGCCGGCCGACGCGCTCGCGGAGCTGGACGCGATCGGGAGCTAGCGCCCCGCGCGTGGAGCGAACGGCACTTCCGCACGCACCAAGCGCGCGAACGGCCCGCTCGCGCCATCATCCACGGGCGATGCGGGCACGCAGCCGGTCGCCGAGCACGACGTCGTGGGGCAGCCGCCGCAGCTCCCCGGGATCGACGCGCACCCCGTGCCCGTGGAGCCTCCGGGCGAGGTACGCCCAGTGGCCGGCCTGGGACTCCTTCCAGGTCCTGCCCTCGGCCGGCTCGTCCGGGCCGACCACCATGCGTGCGGTCTCCTCCACCTCGGCCACCGAGGTCGCGGTCCAGGTGGCGGACGAGGCCCAGCCGCGGTCGTCGAGCAGGAGGAGCCGGCGACCGTCCGTGAGCACCGCATCGTGGCGCGCCCGCACCGACACCCGGCCGTCGTCCGGGGCCCGGTCCTCGACGTCCGCCGTGGTGAGCAGGCGTTCCACCGTCAGTGGTCCGCCCACGACACCCCCGGCGGCCGGGCCCCGCCCGCCGGCCCGGGCGCGCCTCGGAACCCGTACGGCGCGGGCTCCCGGCCCGGCTGCACGAACCAGCACTCCCCCGGCTCTCCGCGCTCGAGCACGGCCTCGATCGCGCCCGCCACGTCCTCGGCGGTGAGCAGCGGGAAGTCGCCGAACTGGGGCTTCGCCCGCGCGATCAGCGGGGTGTCGGCGAAGCCGGGGCACACGGCGTTGACCCGGATCCCGTCGGCTGCGAGCACGGGCGCCGCCGCCCGCACGTAGCCCACCACGGCGTGCTTGGTCATCGTGTACAGCGCGTCGCCCGGCATCGGCACGAGCCCGGCCAGCGAGGCGGTGGCGACCACCCGGCCGCCGCCCGCGCGGCGCAGTGCAGGCACGGCGGCCGCGAGCCCGAACACGACGTGATCGACGTTGACGCCGACGATCCGCCGGTAGCCGGCCAGGTCGAGGTCCTCCACCCCGGACTGGCCCGCCGTGACCCCGGCGTTCAGAAGCACGACGTCCAACCGTCCGAAGGCGTCCTCGGCGGTGGCGACGTGCGCCGGCATCCGATCCGGATCGGCGACGTCACCGGCCAGCGCGATGCCGCCCACCTCGTCGGCGACCACCCGGGCCGCTGCCTCGTCCCGGTCGGCGACCGCGACCCGCGCCCCCGCCGCCGCGAGCCGCCGCACCGCAGCGGCCCCGATCCCCGACGCACCGCCCGTGACCAGGGCGCCCTTGCCCGTGAGATCCATCAGCAGCTCCGCAGGAACCGGTCGAGCACCCGGGTGCCGAACTGCAGCGCGTCCACCGGAACCCGCTCGTCGATGCCGTGGAAGAGCGAGGCGAAGTCCAGGTCCGGCGGCAGCCGCAGCGGGGCGAACCCGTAGCACTGCATGCCCAGGTCGGCGAACGACTTGGCGTCCGTTCCGCCGGAGAGCATGTACGGCACGGTCTTCGCCCCCGGGTCCTCCTCCCGCAGCGCCGCCGCCATCGCGTCGGTGAGCGCACCCTCGAACGGCGTCTCGACCGCCTGCAGGTTCTGCACCCACTCGCGCGTGACGTCCGGCCCGAGCAGCTCGTCGACCTCCCGCAGGAACGCCTCCTCCCGTCCCGGCAGCACGCGGCAGTCCACCACCGCCTCCGCCGTCGACGGGATGACGTTGGCCTTGTAGCCCGCCGAGAGCATCGTCGGGTTCGCCGTGTCGCGGATCGTCGCCCCCACCAGGCGCGACAGCGGCCCGAGCTTGGAGATGGACCCCTCGAGATCGTCCTCGGGGAACTCCAGCCCGGTCAGCTCGGACATCTGCTCCAGGAACGCGCGGACGGTGTCGGTGAGCACCAGCGGGAACGTGTGGTTCCCGAGCCGCGCGACCGCCTCCGCCACGTGCGTCACGGCGTTGTCGTCGTGCAGGAACGACCCGTGCCCCGGCTTGCCCCGGGCCCGCAGCCGCATCCACGCGATGCCCTTCTCGGCGGCCTCGATCAGGTAGACCCGCTGGTCCTCGCCGAGCGTGAGCGAGAACCCGCCCACCTCGCCGACGGCCTCCGTGCAGCCGGAGAACAGGTCGGGCCGGTGCTTGACGAGCCACTGCGCCCCGTACGACCCGCCCGCCTCCTCGTCGGCGACGAACGCGAACACGATGTCCCGCGGCGGCACCACCCCGTCCCGCTTGAACCGGCGCGCGACGGCGAGGGTCATGCCGACCATGTCCTTCATGTCGACCGCGCCCCGGCCCCACACGTAGCCGTCCTGCACCGCCCCGGAGAACGGGTGCACCGACCACTCCGACGGATCGGCCGGCACCACGTCCAGATGCCCGTGCACGAGCAACGCCCCGCGCGACGGATCGGCCCCGGCCAGCCGGCAGAACACGTTCGACCGCCCCGGCGCCCCCGACTCGAGCACCTCCACCTCGTACCCGACCTCGGTGAGCTTCCCCGCCACGTACTCGGCGGCCTCCCGCTCCCCCGTCGTCGTGTCGAGGTCACCCGTGTTCGTCGTGTCGATGCGGATGAGCTCCGACGTCAGCTCGACGACCTCGTCCTCGGCTGCTCCTTGCCTGGTCACGCCGATCTTCCTACCACCAGGAGGTCCGGTCGCGGGGGTGCGGAGGGTGTGGGCTATCCTGCTCCCAGCAAGTCCGAGTGGCGGAATGGCAGACGCGCTAGCTTGAGGTGCTAGTCCCCGAGTAGGGGGTGGGGGTTCAAGTCCCCCCTCGGACACAGAAAATGCGCACACCTGCGTCAAGTCACGTGGTTGTGGTCAAGCGGGCTTGACCAGGTAAACCTCCGACTGTGCGCCGGCACCACGCGGCGGTGGCCGCCGGTGACGAGCAAACCGATCGCTCCCGCCGTTCCGAGCAGGCTCCCGTCCGCTGCCACGCGACGTCTTTGCGGTCGAGGTGAGGCTCGCCGCGACGACAGGCGGTCTCGATGTGCAGGCGCAGCAGAAGGGCGTCGAGCGCGTGGTCGTTCCCGGTGCTGGCCGCAACCTCGTTGATCTCGGCGAGCCGCGCGTCGGGGAGTGCGCGCCGGGTGCTGGGCAGCCGGCGTGGTTTGGCCACCTTGCGTGCGGGGTTGGCCGCCTCGGAGATGAGTCCATCGGAGACGGCATGGTGGTACAGGCACCGGAGCGCAGCGATCAAATGCTCCACCGCAGATCGTCCTCCGCGGGCGTTGCGTCGAGTGACGACGTCCCCCCGGACCGCCTCGGCGAGCTCTCTGATCTCCAGCGGTGACGGCTCATCTATAGGACGATCACCCCACTTTTCCTGCACCCGAGACCAGTACGGCGCGTAGACGCGCCGCGTTCCGGAGGAGACGACGCGCGAGACCCGCGGGATGTAGGCGCTAAAGGTCGGCCTGATCGACTGTTCCACACGCCGCCCCGGCACCTGGACGGGAACGACGCCACCGCACTGACCGAACACCGGGTGGATGCGATCATCGCCCGGATGCCGCTCCCGTATCCGACCGACCGGCTCGGCGTGACGGTCCGCTACGAGGAGCCGGGTGCTGGTCGTGCCCATCGGGCATCGACTCGCGGGCAAGGAGTCGGTCCGGCTGAACGACATCGCCGCCGACGCAGTGGTCGGCTGCAGCGCCACGACCACCTCGTGGCGCGAGTTCTGGCGCCTCGAACCACGGCCCGACGGCGGCCCGGCCCCGGTCGGGCCCCTTCCGGTCGAGAGCTACGAGGACAAGCTCGAACTCGTCGCCGATGGTCAGGCCATCGCCGTCCTGCCCGCCGGGGACCGGCGAGTGAGCCTGCGCGACGACCTCACCATCGTCCCCCTCGAGGGGTCGGTCCGACGCGGGTCGTGGTCGTCACGCGTGCCGACGATCACGAGCCCCTCGTCGCAGCCTTCCCGAGCACCGCTGTGCGCGGCGCAGTCCAGCCGGCCCAGGGCCGTCTCGGGGACGGGCCGGGCCCATTCAGTGCACTCGGCCATGGCACTACGTAGCAGGAAGGACGTGTCTTCCACCGACGCGAACCGGATGCCGCCGGCGCGAACCTCGCGGCAGGACGATCCCCTTCCCCGCCAAAGGAGTAGCTATGGATTACCGGCCGTTGGGGCGCACCGGCATCTCGGTGAGCGAGCTGTGCCTCGGCGCGATGATGTTCGGCGCCGCGGGCAACCCCGACCACGACGAGTCGATCCGGATCATCCACCGGGCGCTGGACGCCGGCATCAACTTCATCGACACCGCCGACATGTACTCGTACGGCGAGTCGGAGGAGATCGTCGGCAAGGCGTTGACGGGCGGGCGGCGCGACGACGTCGTACTCGCCACCAAGGTCGGCCTGCCCTGGGACGACCGGCCCAACCACGGCGGCGCCTCCCGCCGCTGGATCACGCAGTCCGTCGAGAACTCACTGCGGCGGCTGGGCACCGACTGGATCGACCTGTACCAGATCCACCGCCTCGACCCCACCACGGACATCGAGGAGACGCTCGGCGCCCTCTCCGACCTCCAGTCCCACGGCAAGATCCGTGCGTTCGGCGCCTCCACGGTGCCCGCGTCCGAGATCGTCGAGGCCCAGTGGGTGGCGGAGCGACGCGGGCGGGAACGGTTCCGCACCGAGCAGCCGCCGTACAACCTCCTGACCCGCGAGATCGAGTCGGACGTCCTGCCCACCGCCCAGCGCTACGGCATGGGCGTGCTGACCTACAGCCCGCTGGCGATGGGCTGGCTCACCGGCCGCTACCGCGCCGGCCGGGAAGCACCGGGCAGCGGCCGTTCGGAGATCTTCCCCGGCCGCTTCGACCCCACGCTGCCGGCCAACCGGCGCAAGCTCGACGCGGTCGAGGCGCTCGCCGTGCTCGCCGAGGAGGCCGGGCTGACCCTGATCGAGATGGCGATCGCGTTCGTGCTCCGCCACCCCGCGGTCACCTCGGCGATCATCGGCCCGCGCACCACGGAGCACCTCGAGTCCCAGCTCCCGGCGGCAGACGTCGCACTGTCCACCGATGTGCTGGACCGCGTCGACGAGATCGTGTCGCCCGGCGTCACCCTCAACCCCGACGCGGACAACATGTCGTTCTCCGCTGCCCTGAAGCCCGCCAGCCGGCGACGCTGACACCTGCGCACACCGCCCCGGAACCGGACGGGTCGGCGGCGCACCTCGCGCCGCCGGCCCGTCCTTCTTCTTCGCGCCGGCACCGCTACCGAGTCGCGCCTCGGCGCTACGTAGCCGGACCCACGGGTTCTCCACCGACGCGGTACCCGGGCCGCCGGCGCGAACCTCGAGGCATGTCGAGCGAAACGAGCGAACGGCACGCGGCCGCGGCCCCGACCGGGCCCACCGCGGGCGCGCGCATGACCTCCCGGGAACGGCTGCGGCTGGTGCTCGTTCTCGGGTTCCTCACCGCGAGCGGGCCGCTCACGGTCGACCTGTACCTCCCGGCGCTCCCGGCCATCACCGCCGAACTGATCACCACCGCCGCCTCCGTGCAGCTGACCCTGACCGGGATGCTGGCCGGGCTGGCGCTCGGACAGCTGTTCGTCGGTCCCCTCGCGGACGCGATCGGCCGCCGCACCCCCCTGCTCGCCGGTATCGCCCTGCACGTCGTGGCATCCGTGCTCTGCGTCGTCGCGCCGAACATCGCCATCCTCGGCGTGCTGCGCGTGCTGCAAGGACTGGGCTGCGCCGCGGCGACGGTCGTCGCCATGGCGATCGTGCGCGACCTGTTCACCGGGCCCGCCGCCGCGCGGGTCCTGTCCCGCCTGATGTTGGTGATGGGCGCCGCCCCGATCCTGGCGCCGACGGTGGGCGGGCTCGTGCTCGGCGTGACGTCGTGGCGGGGCGTCTTCACGCTGCTCGCGGCGTACGGGGTGGCGATCCTGCTCGTCACCGCGCGGCTGCTGCCCGAGACCCTGCCTGTGACCGCCCGCCGGGGCGGAGGCGTCCGCGGCACCGTCCGCGACTACGGGCGGCTGCTGACCGACCGCGGCTACGTCGGGCTGATCCTCGTCGCCGGGCTCTCCCTGTCGGCGAACTTTGCCTACATCGCCGGATCCTCGTTCGTGTTCCAGGAGCAGTACGGCCTGACCGAACAGCAGTTCGGGCTGGTCTTCGGCGCGGGCGCGATCGGTCTGGTGGGCGCCACCCAGGTCAACGTCCGGCTCCTGCGCCGGTTCACCCCCACGCAGATCCTGACCGGCGCCGTCGCCGGCGGCGCGATCGCCGGCCTGCTGGTGCTGCTGTTCGCTACCACCGGCTTCGGCGGGCTGCCCGCCCTCGTGGTCGCGCTGTGGCTCGTCCTGGCCGCGACCGGGCTCGCCGTGCCGAACGCGCCGGCGCTGGCGCTGTCCCGGCACGGCGAGGCCGCCGGGACCGCCGCGGCGCTGCTCGGCGCCGTGCAGTTCGGCATCGGGGCGATCGCCGCCCCGCTCGTCGGTGTGCTTGGCGCGGGCGTGGTCGCGATGGCGCTGGTGATCACCGGTGCGCTGCTGGCGGCCAACGCCGTCCTGCTGCTCGTGCTGCGTCCCTGGCAACTCCCCGCCCCGCCCGCGGCGACGGCCGCGCACCGACCTTCGAGCCGAAGAACTGATCGAGAGGAACGACCATGACCGTGGAAACCACGATCCCCGCAGGCAGCACCCCGCCGATCGCGGAGGCGGCACGGCGCGCGATCCCCGCATTCGCGCGCAGCGGTGACCGGTTGATGATCATCGGCGGCCGCCGCGTGCCCGCCGTGTCCGGGCAGACCACGCCGAACACCGACCCGACCACCGAGGCACCGCTCGCGAGCATCCCCCGCGGTGGCGCCGAGGACGTCGACATCGCAGTCCACGCCGCGCAGCGGGCGTTCACCGACCCGACCTGGTCGGGGGTCGACCCCGCCGACCGCGGCCGGATCCTGTTCCAGATCGCCGCCGTCGTCGAGGAGCACGCCGAGGAACTGGCCACCATCGAGTCCACCAGCATGGGGGGGCCGATCAGGATGACGCGCCACATGATGGCCGCGGCCGCCCAGACCTACCGGCACTACGCGGGGTGGCCGACGATGCTGAGCGGCCACACCGTTCCGACGCCGGACAACCGCCTCGGCTACACGCGCCGGGAGCCCCTGGGCGTCGTCGGCCTCATCTGGGGCTGGAACGGCCCGATGCCGCAGCTCGCGCTGAAGCTCGCTCCGGCGCTCGCGGCAGGCAACACCGCGGTGCTCAAGCCGCCGGAGTGGGCCTCGCTCACCACGCTGCGGTTCGCCGAGCTGCTCGACGAGCACACCGACCTGCCCCCTGGCGTGGTGAACGTCGTCACGGGCCCCGGGCGCGAGGCGGGGGAAGCCCTGGTCCGCCACCCGCGAGTGGCCAAGATCGCGTTCACGGGGTCGACCGCGGTCGGCAGGCACGTGCACGAGGTGGCGAGCGCCGACCTCAAGCGCCTCACCCTGGAGCTCGGCGGCAAGTCGCCCGTCCTGGTGTTCGCCGACGCCGACCTCGAGGTGGCGGCGAGCGGTGCCGCGATCGCGCTGCTCGGCGGCGCCGGCCAGGCCTGCACCGCGGGGACCCGCCTGATCGTCGCGGACAGCATCCGCGCGGAGTTCACCGAACGGCTCGTCGCCGCGATGGCCGCGTTCGTCGTGGGCGACCCCCTCGACCCGGCGACGATGATGGGGCCGCTCGCCGCGCGGCCGCACTTCGAGCGCGTGACGTCCTGGTTCGACATCGCCGCCCAGGACGGTGCCCGCACCCTGACGGGCGGCAGGCGGTACGGCGACCACGGGTTCTTCGTCACCCCGACGCTGCTCGGCGACGTCACGCCGGACATGCGCGTGGTCCGGGAGGAGATCTTCGGCCCGGTCGGAGCGCTGATGGGCTTCACCGACGTCGACGACGCGATCGCCAAGGCCAACCAGACCGAGTACGGGCTGGCCTCCTCGGTGTGGACGAAGGACCTCGCCACCGCCCACCGGGTCGCCGCCGGCATCGACGCCGGCACGGTCTGGGTCAACACCCACCACGAGATGACCACCGGGCCGATGCCGTTCGCCGGCTTCAAGCAGTCCGGCGTCGGCGGCGAGGGCGGACCCGAGGTGATGGACGCCTTCACCAGGCACAAGGCCGTCCTGATCGCCCTGTAGCTCGGCACCGGCTCGGGACACGATCCCGGCCGGTGCCGATGGCGACGGGCTGCCGGCACGACCTGCCGGCAGCCCGTCCCCGCGGGCGGGGCGCTCTCGCGGTGATCGCGGTCTCCGCGGCCGACGGTAGGCTCCGCGCGGGAGGACCACGTGCTGCTCTTGGGCCGCAGCGCCGAGTGCGCCGCCGTCGATCAGTTGCTCGCCCGGGCCCGGGACGGCCGCAGCGGCGCGCTGGTGGTGCACGGCGAGGCCGGCATCGGCAAGACCGCGCTGCTGGAACACGCCCGCGACGCCGCGGCCGGGTTCAGGGTGCAGCAGATCGCCGGTGTCGAGGCCGAGATGCCGTTCGCGTTCGCGGCTCTGCACCAGCTGTGCGCACCCCTCCTCGACCAGCTCGCCGCCCTGCCCGACCCGCAGCAGACGGCGCTCGGCGTGGCACTCGGACAGGCCGCCGGCGACCCCCCGGACCGGTTCCTGGTCGGGCTCGCCGCCCTCGGCCTGCTCGCCGAGGCCGCCGCCGAGCAACCATTGTTGTGCCTGATCGACGACGTCCAGTGGCTGGACCCGGCCTCCGCGCAGACCCTGGCCTTCGTCGCGCGCCGCGTCGAGGTCGAGCAGCTGGCGCTGATCTTCGCCCGGCGCGACACCGCACCCGGCACCGGCGGCACCGAGGTGTTCACCGGCCTGCCGCACCTGCACCTGGACCGGCTCGGCCACGCCGACGCGCGAAGGCTGCTCGCCGAGGCGGTCCCCGCCCCGCTCGACGAGCGGGTGCACGACCGAATCCTCGCCGAGGCCCGTGGCAACCCCCTCGCGTTGCGGGAACTGGCCCGCGGCAGCCCGCAGGCGCGGACGGCCGCACTGGCCGCCGGGTTCGGCCTACCCGACGCAGTGACCGTCCCGGACCGGGTCGAGGAGAGCTTCCGGCAGCGGTCCGAGAGCCTGCCCCCCGCCACCCGGTTGCTACTGCTGACCGCCGCCGCCGACCCGACCGGGGACTCAGCGCTGCTGATGCGCGCCGCCGCCCACCTCGGCATCGGCGCCGACGCCGCCGCACCCGCCGAGGAAGCCGGCCTGCTGGAGATCGCCACCGAGGTCCGGTTCCCGCACCCGCTGGCCCGCTCGGCCGTCCACCGGGCCGCGACGCCGCCCGACCGGCGCCGGGTCCACCACGCGCTGGCCGCGGCGACCGACCCGCAGACCGACCCCGACCGCCGGGCCTGGCACCACGCGCAGAGCGTGCTCGGCACCGACGAGACGGCCGCCGTGGAGCTGGAACGCTCGGCGGACCGGGCGCGGACCCGCGGCGGGCTCTCCTCGGCCGCCGCCTTCCTGGAACGGGCGGCCGCCCTCTCCCCCGGCCCGGCTGACCGCGCCCGCCGGGCCCTGGCCGCCGCGTCCGCCATGCACGAGGCAGGCGACCCCGAGGCCGCGTCGGACCTCCTGGCGGTCGCGGCCGCAGGCCCGCTCGACGCGCTGCAGGCCGCCCGGGTCGGCCTGCTGCGCGCCCAGGTCGCGTTCCACGTCACCCGGGGAAACGACGTTCCTGGGATGCTGCTGACGGCCGCCGAGGGGCTCGCCCCGCTCGACGCCGCGCTGTCCCGCGAGGCCTACCTCCAGGCGCTCGAGGCGTCGATCATGGCCGGTGCCCGTACCTGCGGCCACGGGATCGGCGAGGTCGCCGAGGCCGCCCGGGCGGCGCCCGCCCCACCGGCACCGCCCCGGCCCGTGGACGTCCTGCTCGATGGCCTGGTGACCTACTTCCTCCACGGGTACGAGGCGGGCGCGCCCGGCTTCCGCCGGACGCTGGACACGTTCCTCGGCCTGGCTCCGGACACCGGCAACCTCCGCTGGCTGTGGTTGGTCTCCCACACCGCGCTGGCGCTGTGGGACGACGCAGCGGCCGCGACCCTCGCCGATCGCCACCTCCGGCTCGCCCGCGACGCGGGTGCTCTGTCCACGCTGCCGGTCGCGCTGACCTTCCACGCCACCGTGCTGGCGCACGCAGGCGAGCTCGGCCGGGTCTCCGAGCTGATCGCGGAGACCGACACGATCACGCGGGCGACCGGAGCCGCACCGCTGCCCCACACCCGGCTCATGCTCGCCGCCTGGCGGGGCAGGCGCGCCGAGGCGTCCACGCTCCACACGGCCGCGGTGAAGGACGCGAACGAGCGGGGCGAAGCCACGGCGGTGACCATCGCGGACACCAACCTGGCGATCCTCCACAACGGGCTGGGCGGCTACGCCGCCGCGCTCGCCGCCGGGGAGCGGGTGTGGGAGTCCGGAGAGCTGGTGCACAGCACGTTGGTCCTGCCCGAGCTGATCGAGGCGGCCGTCCGCGCCGGTGCGCCGGAACGCGCCGCGGCCGCGCTGGCGGTGCTCGGCCCGCGGGCCCGCGCCTGCGGCACCGCGTGGGCGCTCGGCCTCGAGGCCCGTTCCCGTGCGCTGACCAGCACCGGGCCCGCCGCCGAGGCGGGCTACCGCGAGGCGATCGAGCACCTGGGCGGCTGCCGGATGGCGGCCCACCTCGCCCGCGCCCACCTGGTCTACGGCGAATGGCTGCGCCGCGAGGGCCGCCGCCGCGAGGCTCGCGAACAGCTCCGGATCGCCCACGACCAGCTCACGGTGATCGGCGCGGACGGGTTCGCCGCCCGCGCCGCCCGCGAGTTGCGCGCCACCGGCGACCAGCCGCGCGAACGGTCCGAGCGGCCCGCGACCGGGCTCACCGAGCACGAGTTGCACATCGCCCGCCTGGTCGCCACCGGCGCCACGTCCAGGGAGATCGGCGCCCAGCTGTTCCTCAGTCCGCGCACGATCGAGGCCCACCTGCGCAACATCTACCGCAAGCTCGGCATCACGTCCCGCCGCGAACTGCGGACCATGCAGCTCTCCTGACCACGTCGGGTCAGTTCGCGCGGTCGTAGACCTCCTGCGACGCCGCCACGTCGCCGAGGTGCGCGATCGCCCACTCCTGGAGGGCGCGCAGCGGTTCACACAGGGTGCGGCCCGCATCCGTGAGCGCGTAGACGACGCGCACCGGCACCTCGGGATACACGGTCCGGCGCACGAGGCCGTCGCGTTCGAGGCCGCGGAGGGTCTGCGTCAGCATCTTCTTCGACACACCCTCGATCCGCCGGCTCAGCTGCGAGAACCGCGCTTCGCCGTCGGCGAGGACGCCCACCACGAGCACCGTCCACCGGTCACCGATGCGATCGAGGATCCTGCGGGCCGGGCAGTCCGCCTGGTACGGGCTGCCGAAGAGGACCGGCCCTTCCGACTGGGTTACCACGAAGTGCCTTCTTCAAGATGGATACCTGGTCTCTTACGGTAACCCCAGCGTGCCACCGATGCCATCGCTCCTCGAGAAACCCCCCTTGAGAAGGGCACACATGTCCCACATCACCGTTCTCGGCGGCACCGGCTACGCCGGGTCGGCCATCGTCGCCGAGGCCGCCTCTCGCGGCCACCAGGTCACCTCGTTCAGCCGCTCCCTGCCGGACGAGCGAATCCCGAACGTCACCTACCGCGAGGGCGAGGCCACCGACGAGACGGCCCTGTCGTCGGTCATCAAGGGCGCAGACGTCGTCGTGGGGGCGCTGGCGCCGCGCGGGGCGCTCGCCGGCCCGTTCCGCGAGGTCTACCGCACCATCGCGCGTCTGGCGGATGCCGTCGGTGCACCGCTCTACGTCGTCGGCGGATTCTCGTCGCTGCGTCCCGCGCCCGGAGCGGACCGCTTCGCGGCGGACCTCGGCCACGCCCCCGCGGAGTACCACGACGAGCTCATCGCCGTCGCGGCGCTCGTGACCGACGACCTCCCGGCCACGCCGGAGACGCTCAACTGGGTCTTCGTGAGCCCGGCCGCCCGGTTCGGCGCGCACGTGCCCGGCGAGCGACTCGGCCGCTACCGGCTAGGCGATGACGTCGCGGTCCAGCCCGAGGACGGCGGCGCGATCTCCGGCCCGGACTACGCCCTCGGGTTCGTCGACCTCATCGAGGAGGGGAACCACCACCGCGCACACGTCAACCTCGGCTACTGAGGCGGCCCTCGTCGGCACGGCCTTCGCGGCTGCGCCGACGATCCGGGCGTGCCGGCCTACCGGTACCTCGGCCGCGTCCATGTCCCAGCGACCCGCCTGACCACCATCTCCAGGCCGCTCGGGACGGCGATCCCTTCGCTCGCGCGGCGCGCCCGAACACCGAGCGACACGCTGGCCGGCCGGAGCCGAGAGGCTTCATCGCTGTGAGCACCCTCGTCGTCCTGATCGGCGGAGCTCACGACGGCCGCGAGTTCCAGGTCCCGACGACGACCCGATCATCGCCTCCGGCGTGCTCGACCTCCCCGAGTTCGACGGCCGCCGCGCGAGGGTCCCCTCGCCGAACTGGCCGGCGCGACGTTCACCGTGCTGCGCTACCGCTGGGAGGCACCACCCACGCCGACGCGACCCACCCCTTCTACTGGACTTCTCGCCCACGTAGCCCCGGGCTGAGGGTGCCGAGGACGCTCCTACGGCTCGTCAAGCCGCTGTAGCGCCTGATTCGAGCTGGCGGTAGAGCTGGCGGGCGATGTATCGCTTGAGGCAGCGTGTGATGTCGCGGTCGGTCTTGCCCTGGGCTCGGCGACGGTCGGCGTAGGCGCGGGTGTCGGGTCGTGACGCAGCCGGGACAGGGCGATGTTGTGCAGTGCCCGGTCGAGCTGCCGGTCGCCGGATCGGTTGAGCCGGTAGCGCACGGTCTTGCCCGAGGAGGCTGGGATCGGGGCGGCGCCGGCGAGCATGGCGAACGCGGCGTCGTTGCGGCAACGCCCGCGGTTGACGATCGCCCCGCCGCCGTTTCGGCGCACGAGCGTGGCTCAGCGGTCAACGGCGGTCCAATGCGTGTGAAGGGCATGGCGAACTGCTCGTCGATGTCCTCCTCGGTCGTGGTGTCGAGCGGGCCGACCGGGCTGGATCGCCGCGCCGTTGAAGGCGCCGTTCCGCCAGGGATCAACATTGCCGAGTCCTGCGCATGTCGGAACTCCGCGCCACTCACGCCTGGTCGTAATGGCCCGCCGCGATGTCCTCCAGCAGCGTGGGTCCGGTGGGCTCCCAGCCCAGCACCGCGCGCATGATGGCGCTCGAAGCGGGACAGTCGGCGGCCACGAATCGACCGACGAACGGGATCTCGTCGGCGATCTGCTCGGCGGTGACCGACTCGGCCCGGACGCCGAGCCGGGCGGCCAGTGCCTCGGCGATCTCCCGGAAGGCGATGCCTTCTTCTGCGACGGCGTGCAGGATCGTGCCGGCGGGGGCGCTCTCGAGGCCGAGTCGCAGCACCCGGGCTGCATCGGAACGGTGCACCGCTGGCCATCGGTTGGCGCCGTCGCCGACGTACGGAACCGATCCGCGGCGCCGCGCGGCTCGGCTGACGATGGCGATGAAGTTCGGGTCGCCCTCGCCGTGCACGCTGGTCGCGAACCGCACCGGGATGGCGCGAACGCCCCTGTCCACGTAATCCAGCGCGAGGTTCTCCTCCCCGCCACGCAGCGAGGCGCGGCCCACGGCGCGACTCGGGTCGTCCTCGGTGGCGGGGCGTCCCATGCCGGGTTGCCCGGCGAGCGCGGTGGCGGAGGCGAGGACGAGCGGCCGGTCCGATCCGACCAACGCCTCGCTGATCGTCTCCACCGCGGCACGCGCGGCGCGGTCGTTCTCGGCGGGGTTGGACCAGTCGTGCTTGTTGGCGAGGTGGACGACCGCATCGACGTTCTCGAGCGCGACGCGGATCGAGTCGAGATCATCGAGGTCGCCGCGGTGGACGGCTGCGCCGAGCTTCCTGACGACGGCAGCCGACTCGTCCGAGCGGGCGAGACCAGTCACCTCATGATCGTTGTCGACGAGCTCGGCCACGACCGCCCGACCGATGAACCCGGAAGCTCCGGTGACGAAGACGTGAATGACGCTCTCCTTCGTAATGTCAATACCTGCGATGAGTGAGGCCCACCAACCAGCCCTGGGGTCCGTGACAAAAGCCCGGCAGGCGAAGGGGTACCGCATGACCCTGCGCGGGTGCGGCTTCTCACCCAGAACCACACGCGGCACCGCGCTACGTCGAGACCGGCGCAGTGGGTCATACAGGCTGTCCGATCGGTCGGATGGTCAGGGTGTTGAGGTCGACGCCCGCGGGTTGGTCGAGGGCGAAGCAGATGGACTCGGCGACGTGCCGAGGTGGCAGAGCGAAGGGGGGTGCGCTGCCGTCCTGCCAGAAGGGTGTCGATCATGCCGGGGTTGACGAGGGTGATCCCGATGCCGCGGGTGGTGGCGTGCATCCGCAGGTTCTCGGCGAGTCCGGTGACGGCCCACTTGGTGGCCGAGTAGAGGTTGGCGGGGGCGTTCTTCAGCCCGGCGACGCTGCCGATGAGCACCAGCCGCCCGCTGGTGGCCTCGAGGTGGGGCAAGGCAGCCTTCGCCAGTAGGGCGGGACCGAGGACGTTGGTGAGGACCATGGGCGGCCACAGCGTCGGGTCGCCGTCGTTGAGGGTCGCGCCTGCGGTGCGCTGGTAGTCGCCCGAGGTGAAGCCGGCGCTGGCAACCGCGGCGTGCAGGGCGCCGAACCGCTCCACGGTGCCGGTGACGGCGGATCGGGTGGCCTGCCAGTCGGCCGCGTCCGCGACGAGCCCCAGCAGGCGGTCGGGGTGGCCGGCCGCGTCGAGGAACGCCTTGAGCCTGGTCTCGTTGCGGCCGGTCACGGCCACGCAGTGTCCGCGGTCGAGGAGCAACCGCGCGGTCTCGGCACCGATGCCGCTGGTCCCACCAGTGATCAAGATTGTCTTGCTGGTCATGGGTCATGCTCCGGGTTCTGGAAGTGGTCGGCGAGGCCGTCGGGTCCGCTGTCCGCGCACGAGCAATCCCTTCGGCGTCTACCTCGGCGCAACTCCAACACTCGTGTTGGCTACGCGTGACCCTAGCCGAATTTGCGTCCAACTGCAACGTTGGTGTTGGCGGCGCCTAGGATGTGCCGCATGGCATGGGACGTCGAGGGAACGAAGCGCCGCATCCTGGAGGGGGCAGTGGCCGAGTTCGCCGCGCACGGCCCCGCCGGGACGACCGTCGACCGGATCGCGAAGCGCGCCCAGGTCAACCGCGAACGCGTCTACAACTACTTCGGCGACAAGTCGAAGCTGTTCTCCGCAGTGATCCGCAGCGAACTGGACAAGCTGGCCGCCGCGGTGCCGCTGACCATCACCCGCACCGCGGACGTCGGGGAGTTCGCCGGCCGGACCTTCGACTACCAGCGGGCCCACCCCGACCTGGCACGACTGGTGCTGTGGGAAGGACTGTCGGACACTGGCAGCGTCCCGGACGAGATCGCCCGCACCGAGCTGTACACCGATAAGGCCGAGGCCATGGCGGCGGCGCAACAGGCCGGACTGCTCGACGACACCCTCGACCCGGCCCACCTGGTCTTCCTGGTCATCGCGCTGTCGAGCTACTGGTCCGCAGCACCGCACATCGCACGAATGCTGTCCGGCAGCGACGTACAGGACAGCGCAGAAGCCGCCCGCCGCCGCGCCGCCGTGGTCCACGCCGCCCAGCAGATCGCCGCGCCGCGAACGACACCCACCGCCTGACCCACCGCTCGACCGCGGCCGGAGCTCCTCATGCCGGAACGTCCCAGCGCGTCCCACACGAGGTACCCAGGATCACAGCAGCGGAGATGCTCGCACCTCCCGATCCAGCCGATACAGCGACCGCCTTCTGCGCAGCTCATCGGCGAGCTGGTCACCCTCAGCCGCGACCGCACCCTGCACGACCTCTGATGGTCAGCTTGGTCGTTGATCCATCTACCGGAGACCTCACTTGTCTCCGCTCACCGTCACGCACCCGATCAACAAGATCGACTTTCCAAACAGGCTCTAGGTCACTCCCGCCGGGCTTGCAGCCTGACAAGCTGCTCCGCGGCGTGCTCATCGCCAGCATCGGCCCGGCGCTGCAACCAGGCCAGGTCACCGTGCTCAACCAGCAGCGAAGCCAGCCGCCACGCCCCCTGCCGATCGCGGGAGTCCGCGCGGCGCTCCAGCTCAGCCAGGTCATTCCGCACGACCAGCAACTCGGCAAGCCGCCACGCGGCACGCCAGTCGGGAGTTCCTCCGCCTGCGTCGCTGTGGGTGCGGTTCAGCCATCTGCGGGCAACCGCCTGCGTCAGCTCCCGGATGATCCTGGTCGAGCCCGTACGCCAGCGCTTGCGCACGAACGCGCCCTGCAGCCCGGCCTCGCGCGGCCGCCAGCGCGCGCAGCTCGTGGCGTCAGGCTGGTGAGCATCGCAGCCTGCTCGCCGAGGTCCGCTACTACCAGGCTCTGGTCCAGCTGCCGGGAGGCGATCCGGCGATCGCGCTGGCGGCGTCGGCCGAGGCGCACGCCATCGCCACCGAGACGCAGGCCACCTGGTTGATCCCGGCCACCGAGATGGCGTGCGGCGCCGCCCTCGTCATGGCGGGCCGGATCGCCGACGGCCGGCGCCGGCTGCGGGCCGCCGTCCGGCTCGCCGACGCCTGCGGGCGGGCCTGGACGGCTGCGCTCAGCGAGTTCATGCTGGCCCAGACCCTGGTCGACGCGGGGGACGGCGAAGCGCTGCCCCTGCTGCGGACCTCGCTGCGGCGCTTCCTCGACGAAGGCGACCTGAGCAACCAGCTGGCCGTGCTGCACAACGGGGCCCTGGCCCTGGACGCGGCCGGCGATGCGGCCGGCGCCGCGCTGCTCCGCGACGTCGTCGATTTCCACCAGGCGCGCAGCGACATCCGGCCGGCCGGCACCTGGCTCCAGTCGATCATGCCGCACGGCTGGTACGAAGGCCCCCCTCCCGCACAGCCGCCGACACTCGACGACGCAGTCGCCGTCCTGACCGCCCCGGCGCGCGCTGTCTGACAGTTGCAACCCGGGTGTATGGGCGGCCGGCCAGGATCACGGGGCGAGCCGGTCCACGGCCCGCGCAACGTCGACACCCGTACCAGCCAAGGAGCGTCTCGATGCGCATCGGCATCGGCCTACCGAACCAGGTCCGCGACGTCCACGCCCCGGTGATTCCCGCCTGGGCCCGCCGAGCGGAGGAAGCGGGATTCGCCACCCTGGGCACCACCGGCCGGGTCGCCTATCCGGGCGTGATGGATACCGTCGCCCTGGCCACGGCCGCCGGGGCAACCACCACGATCGGACTGCTCACCCAGGTGCTGGTGGCGACCGCCTGGCCGGGCACGCTGCTGGCCAAGGAGGCAGCGTCGATCGACGGGGTCTCCGGCGGCCGGCTCACCCTCGGCATCGGGGTGGGCATCCGCGAGGACGACTTCGTCGTGCCCGGGCACGGACCCCGGGACCGGGGCGCTCGGATGGACCGCGACCTGGCGACCTACCGGTCGATGTGGGCAGGCGAACCCGTTCCGGGAAGCCCGAACCCGGCGGTTCCGGCCGGAGGACGACAGGTGCCGCTGCTGTTCGGCGCCATTACCCCGGCCGCCTACCGCCGGATGGCCGAGTCGTCGGACGGTTACATCGCCGTATCGGTGCCGGCGGCCCTGGCGTCCGGCGCTTTCGACGCTGCCCGTGCCGCGTGGCAGGCGGCCGGGCGGCCGGGACAGCCCCGGCTGGTCGGCCTCAACTACTACGCGCTGGGCGATCCCGACCGCGGTCGGGCCGACATCGCCGATTACTACGCCGCTACCCCCGAATACCAGGACATCGTCGTCGACGGCGTGCACACCGACGAGGAATCACTGCGCGACGCCGTCAAGCAGTTCGAGGCCCTGGGCGCCGACGAACTGATCCTGAGCCCCGGAACCGACGACCTCGACGAGATCGCCCGCCTGGCCGACATAGTCCTTTGACCCGAAGCTCACGCCTTTCCCGGTGCTCTCGCTCGGCATCCAAGTCGGTTCGGTCGTGGGCGGCGCGTTCGCCCCCTTCATCGCCACCGCGCTCCTGTCCGGATTCGGGACCTCGGCCGCGATCGCCGTCTACATGGCCTCCGCTGCGCGATCAGCGCCGCGAGCACCATCGCGCTCCAGCATCGCGCCGCCTGAACCGAGCGACCCCGCTCGCGTCGACAGTGGCGTGGCAGCCGGTCGAGGGCGATGACCGCGGGGCCCTCGGCGGGCCATCGCTCGACGGCGGTCGCGAATGCCTCGTCAGCTTTGCAGCTGCAAGCGTGTGGTTAGTGCGCAACTCCCCCCTCGGACACAAAAATTGCGCACACCTGCGTCAACCCACGTGCCTGTGGTCAAGCCCGCTTGACCACGTAACCCCTCGGCCTTGCGGCGGCACTGTTCGGCGGTGGTGCCGGTGACGAGCACGCCGATTGCACCTGTCGTTCCGAGCAGGCGCCCCATCGCGGCCGGACGACGTCTTCGTGGGCGGGGTGACACCCGCGGGCACCGGCCGCTTCCCGTCGCCATGCTGGCTGGTCGGCTCACGCCCGCCGTGTTGTACCGCGTAGCTGCCGTGGATCGGTGCGGCCGGCTCGCGGAGCAGTCCGTGATGCGTGCCCTGGGCTGGCCACCCGGTCTGAGCCTCGACATCGCCGAGTCCAGCGGCACATTGGTCGTCCGCGCTGACCCGGCCGGAGCGTTCCGCACCACCACCCGCGGTCACCTGGTGTTGCCGGCACGGGTGCGCAGCTGGTGCGGCCTGCACGTCGGGGACCGGGTACTGCTCGCCGCCGACCCGAATCGGCAGCAACTGCTCCTGTGCCCACCCGCCACCCTCGACGCGATGATCGCCGCGCGGCACGCTCTATCAGCGGACACGGGCGGCTCTGCAGACAGCGACCCGCTGGGCGGCCAAATGAGTATCGACGAGACCGAGACGGCCGCGACCCGCCACGCCGAGCTCGCCGCAGCGAGGCTGCTGCTGTCCCGGATGGGCGTCTCGCCCGCCGACCTCTGGGCGGCACCAGAAGACACCCCTCCGATGTCAACATTCGCGGAGTACATCGAGCGGGTGCGCGCGTCGGTTGGCTCGGGCCCCCGACCGGTGTACGGGTCGTACTGGAACCGCATCCTCGACCGCTGGGCGGAACGCCGCCTCGATGAGATCACCGCATCCGACGTCCGGCACCTGGTCGAGCACACCAAGACCCACACCGTCGTCCGGCGCAACGCCCGCGGAGGCCGCAGCGCCGGTGAGCACCTGATCGCCGCGCTGCGCTGTCTGTACCGATACGCCGAGGACGACAAGCTGATCAGCCGGGCCAACAACCCTGCCCTGAAGGTGGCCAAACCACGACGCCTACCCAGCACGCGACACGCCGTACCGGACACCCGGCTCGCCGAGATCAACAGGATCGCCGCCACCACCGGCAACGACCCCGCCCTGGACGCGCTCCTGCTGCGCCTGCACACCGAGACCGCCTGCCGCCGCGGAGGCGCGCTCGCACTGCAACCGCAGGACCTCGACCAAACCCAATGCCTGATCCTGCTACGCGAGAAGGGCGACACCGTACGCCGCCGAACGCGGCGCGCCACGATCGGGCCAGCTGCTGCGCTACCAGTCCGGCGAACCCATCACCCGCCGTCGCTACGACCACCTCTGGAAACGCATCGGCGAGACCCTCCCGTGGGCGGCGGCCCAGCAGATCTCCACGCACTGGCTGCGCCACACCACTCTGACTTGGGTCGAACGCAACTTCGGATATGCGGTCGCCCACGCCTACGCGGGACACACCGACGGCGGCGACTCCTCGGTCACCGCCGGATATGTGCGCGCCACGCTGCAAGAAATCGCAGCGGCGCTCGCGGCGCTGACCGGTGAACCCCACCCACTCGCTGAGACTCCCGACGATCCGCCGGTCTCGGAATGATCCCGGCCACCGGGGAGTGACGAGTACATGACCGGCCAAATGACCAAGATCGTGCCAGCCCTGACCACACCAATCCCGACCACTCATTCGAATGCCGTTGCCACCGGGGCCGCCGCGCCATGCTCGTGTGGGCCGGGCCGTGAGAGCCGCGTAGCACGGTTGGCCGCCGCGGCAGAGGAAGCAGCGCAGGTGCGTGCGCTGACGACCCGCCCGGATGTCGTCGCATTGCGGGTCGACCGGGTCCGGGCACAGGTGGATGCACTGTTGTGGGCCGGCATTGTGCTGGGCCTGCTGTTCACCACCGTGAACGTTCACCGATTCGCCGCGGCCGGTGCCGGGGCGTTCTCGCCCGGCTGGTGGGTGGCGTGGCTGCTGGATTCGATGGTGTCGCTCGTGCTGCTGGCCGTGCTGCGCGCCGAGCAGATCACGGCTCGCTACCAGGTGACGCTCGGTGTGTGGCCTCGGCGTGCCAAGTGGTGCGCGTTCGCGGCCACGTACCTGATGAACACTTGGACCTCGTGGGGCCTCAACGGCGAAGCACTGTCCGTGTCGGGGGTGATGCTGGTCAGCGGGTCGCTGCGGTTCGCCGACCAGTCCATCGACAACGCGACCAGCGGCCAGGCGCTGCAGCAGAGCCCGGCGCCCGGCCTGTACCGGCTCGACGCCGATAACCTGATCGTGCGGGTGCCCGCGCTCGATACGTTCGACATCGCCCCGGGCTTCACCGGGCTGAGCGTGTTCGGCGACACCGAGTACATGGTGTGCCACATCACCACGACGGCGGAGGACAGCAACACGCGGGGCGCCTCGACGGCGAAGTTCACCCTGATCGTCAACCAGTGGAAGTCCGACGGCACGCTGTGCCACACCGACGCGACCACCACGGTCACCAAGACCGTGCCGTACGCCGTGCACCGCATCTACGTCCCGCTGAACAAGCCGAACTTCCTGGTGAGCACCGCCCCGGGCCGCATCCCGCGGTTCAACGCCTACGTCCGGGGTGTCGGCAGTCCAGCGGCGGCCAGGGCGCGGCGAACGGCCTGAACGACTCCTACACCGGCACGCCCAAGCACAATTCCGACATGAGCCACGTCTTCGCGGTTCCGTACCACTGAGCTTCCCGCCGCAGTACTCCGTGCCGCCTGTCGTCGGCCTATTCGGCGCAGGCGGTGCCGGAGCCGAGGTTGGTCATCGCCTGGCGGAGCTCCTTCTCGCTCAGGGCGGGGACCGGGAGCGGATGGGCGGAATCGGCGCGGAGGGCGTCGAGCAACAGGTAGAGGTGACGACGCCAGGCGTCCGGCCGGACGTCCCGGGTGGCCGCGGCGATCCGGCTGTGTGACCAGATGACGAACGCCAGGTCTTCCGGCGTGACGTCGGCCCGGAGCATCCCCTCGTCCTGGGCGCGCTGCATCGCCTGCCGCGCCAGTTCCCGGATGTGCAGGATCTGCTCGTCGATGTAGTCCGAGAGCGGAAGCCGCATCGAGGCCAGGTCGTTCATGCCCCGGTCGTCCGCTTGCAGTTCGCACATCGCTTCGAGGTACCGGGCGAACCCCGCCCAGGGGTCGTCGGCCGCGACCGCCTCCTCCGCCGCGGCGACCCATGCCGTGAACTTGTTCTCGAACACCGCCTGCACAAGGTCGAGGCGGGTCGGGAAATGCCGGTACAAGGTGCCGATGGCCAGTCCGGCCGTCTTCGCGATGCTCTCCAGCGGCGCCTCCAGCCCGTCGCGCGCGAAGGCGGTCGCGGCCGCCGCGAGCAGCGCCTCCCGGTTCCGCCGTGCGTCGCTGCGCAACGGCCGGTCGGTGCCTGGGGGTGCCGCCGAGGGGTCATCCATGTGACCAGAGTATCAAGTCGAGGCTGCCCTCAGGTTTGCTAGGGTGAAACGTGAGGGCGGCCTCGACTTCGCTCCCGGCGTACGACGGGACGGGCGCCGAGCCGCCGAACCATGACAACGACGCACGAGGAGAACGAACAATGGGACATTTCGAAGGAAAGACAGCCATCGTGACCGGTGGCGCGATGGGCCTGGGGGGCGCCACCGTCGAGCGGTTCGCCGCCGAGGGCGCGAACGTCGTCATCGCCGACGTGAACACCGAGGCGGCCACCACCCTGGCGAAGCAGCTCGGCGGGACCACGATCCACCTGCCGCTCGACGTACGGGACCCGAAGGCCTGGGCGGAGGTCGTCGCCGAGACCGAGAAGCGGTTCGGGACCGTCGACATCCTGGTCAACAACGCCGGCGTGGTCGACACCGGCCCGTTCGAGGAGTGGACCGCGGAGCGGATCCAGCGGCTGCTGGACGTGAACCTGCTGGGCGTGTTCCACGGCATCCAGGCGGTCCTGCCGGGGATGAAGCGGGCCGGCGGCGGCTCGATCGTGAACATCGGCTCGGCCGGGGCGCTGGAGGGGTTCCCGCAGATGTCGGGGTACGGCGCCTCCAAGTGGGCGGTGCGCGGGTTCAGCAAGATCGTCGCGCTGGAGCTCGGGCAGTACGGGATCCGGGTCAACTCGATCCACCCCGGCCAGTTCCAGACCCCGATGACCAGCCAGGTGACCTTCAGCACCGACCACGTCGCGCTGAACCGGCTGGGACAGCCCGACGAGGTCGCCGACGTCGTTCTGTTCCTGGCCGGCGACGCCTCGCGGTTCATCACCGGCGCCGACGTGTCGGTCGACGGCGGGCAGACCGCCGGCAACGCCGCCTACCAGGGCGTTCCCGAGTGACCCGCCGCCAGCGGACCTCGCTCGCACCCGTCAGAAGCAACTCCCACTCCAGCCCGGTCGTGACGGCTCCGTCGCGGTTACGGCGTCACGTCGACGCCCGGGTCGGTTGAACCGAAGGAACTACATCATGGAAAGAATCTGGTTGGTCACCGGAGCCGGCTCCGGTCTCGGCCACGCCATCTCTCGAGCAGCAGTCGAAGCCGGCGACGCCGTCGTGCTCACCGACCGCGCGGCCGGAGGCGAGCGGGACCTGACGTCCGCGCACCCGGACCGGACGGCGTTCATCGAGCTCGACATCACCGACTCGGCCCGGATCGACGCGGTCGTCGCCGAGGTCGTCGAGCGGTACGGCCGGATCGACGTGCTCGTCAACGCCGCCGGCCGCGCTCACTACGGCGCGGTCGAGGAGACCACCGAACGCGAGCTGCGGTCGCTGATGGAGTTGCACTTCTTCGGCCCCGCGGTGCTGACCAAGGCGGTCCTGCCGCACATGCGCCAGCAGGGCAGTGGGGCGATCGTCCAGCTCAGCAGCCTGGCTGGGGCGATCTCCTCGCCCGGGCTGTCGGCGTACTCGGCCGGCAAGTTCGCGCTGGAGGGGCACGCCGTCGCGCTGGCCCAGGAGGTCGCGCCGCTGGGGATCAAGGTGCTGATCGTCGAGCCCGGCAGCTTCCGCACCAACTTCGGTGGTGCCGCGGTGTCGGAGTCGACCCCCATCAGTGCCTACGACGGCACCGTCCGGGTGCAGCGCGCGGCGCTGGCGTCCATCGCCGGCAAGCAGGCCGGCGACCCGGCCAAGGCGGCCGCCGCGATCCTGACGGCGCTAGCCGCCGACGAGACGCCGCTGCGGCTCCCGCTCGGCAACGACGCGCTGGACATCCTCACCGCCGCGGCCCAGAAGACCCGCGACGACCAGCTCGCCTGGGAGTCCGTGATTCGTAGTACGGATGTCGACGACCGACAGTCATGATCCGAGGCCGCACCTGGCGAAGAAATGGAACGAATGATGAAGTGGAAGTGGGCCAAGGCCCTCCTGATGGCGACCGCGCTGACGGTCGGCATTGTCCCCGTCGCGGCGGTGGCGGCCTCGCAGACTGCCGCGACGGAAGTGTCCTCGCGTCCGGCGCCCAGCGGGCACCGCGTGGTCGCGACCTTCGACCCCACGCGCGGCGAGAACCCGGAGAACATCTTGGTGGACCGCGACGGATCGATCTACCTGACGATGCTTTTCGCCGGCTCGGTGCTGCGGATCAGCCCGGACGGGCGCCGTACGTCGGTCGAGCTGGAGGGCGACCGGGCCCTCGGCATCGCCCGCAACCCCAGGACCGGTGACCTCAGTGTCGCCGTCTTCACCGAGCACACCGCCCAGGCCGTGATCTGGACGGTGCCGAAGTCGGCCTTCGGGTCGACCGGCAAGCCGGTGCGCTCGACGGTGCTGCCCACCGGTGCCTTCGCCAACAGCATCGCCTACGACAACGATGGCGTCCTCTACGCCGCGGACATCGCGGGGGCGGTCTGGCGCATCGAGCCCGGGCAGAGCGAGGTCCGCACCCCTTGGCTCAGGCATCCTCTGCTCGAGCCCACCGGTGAGGAGTACGCCGGGGCGCCGCTCCCCGGTGCCAACGGGCTGAAGATCCGCAACGGCGCGATCTACGTCTCCAACACCGCACAGGACACCCTGGTCCGGATCCCGGTCCGGCTGGGACAGCCCGATACGCCGCGAATCGTCCACCGCAACCTGCAGACCATCGACGACTTCGCCTTCGACCGGGCCGGCAACGTGTACGCCACGCTGAACGCGGTCGACCGCGTGGTCAAGGTGACCCCCTCCGGCCGGGTGACGACGCTGCTGACGCACGACATCGCCGGCCTGCAGAACCCCACCTCGGTCGCGCTCAGCACCGACCCGCGTCAGACGAGCCTGTACGTGAACAGCTCGGCCTTCGCCGCGCAGAACCCACACCCGGCCCTGCTCGAGCTACGCCTCGCTCGATGACCAGATCGGCAGCCGTCGCGTCAGGCGAATGCGCGACAGTTGCCGCCCTGTGCCACGTCTTCGCGGTTCCGCACACTGAGCTTCCCGGCCGCTGGGACGTTGTGTCCCTGGTGGCCGGGACGCCCAGGGTCGAGATATCCGTTTCGACCCTGGGAGGGCACCCCTTTCATGGCCCGCCGCGCTACCCAGATCCGATGCTCCGGTTTGCCCCTTCTGCACCTTCCTCCAGCTTGCTAGGACTTGACGGCCGCCACCGTCGCTCACTGCCGAACGACCGCGACGACCCGCCGAGCAGGCTACCCACGAAGCAGCCAAAAGCGCGTAGCTGGCGCCGGTTATGGGCCCCGTACCGGGCACTCGGAGTGGCCTGCACCCGCCGGGACCCCGGAGCCGTTCGGCGCGTGACGGGTTCAACTGGTGTGACCTCACCCCGAGGCCTGCATACAGGATGCCGCGATTCGGAAGAACGGGCGGATCGTTATCCACAGTGATGATTGGGGTGCCCCGCGCGGATGACCCAGTTATCCACTGACGATGCTGTCTGTTGCTTGATCCGTCTTCGCGCGGGGTGCACGCACCGGCCGGATGAAGCGTGACCTGATAGGAGCTTGGCCGCGCCTGATCACTGTGCTGTCCGCCCGACAGGCGGTGTGTGCCGCCCTATCGGTCGAAACGCGAAGGACGGCAGGCCTCCACGATGACAGATCCTCAGGTGACGAAGGTGTTCGGTGGCGTGGACACCCACGAACAGACCCATACGGTGGCCGCGATCGATGCGGCTGGGCGGCTGCAATAATGCCTGCACCTCGTCATAGCTCAACGCCGCGTCCGACGACCTGCACGCCGACGAGCTCTACGGCGACCTGAACGTGGTGACCGAGGGCCGCGAGGTCTTTCGTCCACGAGACGTCCGACTACGGCGCCGCGTTCTCGTTCGCCACCGTGCTGAGCCTGCCCTACGCGTTGCCCGACGCGGCACTAGTGTTTCGTGATTCTGTTTTCTTTACGCTGACATGATTGATCTTGCTGTTGACCGGTTGAGGGAGTTGCTGGTATCGGTCGATGAGCGCGCCGAGCTGCTGGCGCTGGTGAACAGTCCGGAGGTGTCGGCGGCGGTGGCGATGCGGGCGCGGATCGTGTTGTGGTGCGCCGAGGATCGATCGAAGAAGGAGATTGCTGCGCTGGCCGGGGTGTCTCGGCCGACGGTGGATCTGTGGCTGAGCTGCTACCACGGCGACGGGTGGCCGGGCTGCGGGATCGGCCGCGCGGCGGGAGCAGGGCACGGATTCTGGCGGCGACGCGGACCAGTCCGCCGGCCGATACGGGTTTGTCGCACTGGTCGAGCTGGGAGATGGCGCCGTTCATCGTGCGCACCGAGGGCGTGTACGTGTCGCATCGCCACGTGGCCATGCTGTGGCGCGAGGCCGGGTTGCGGCCGCACCGGCAGGGCACGTTCAAGATCAGCAAGGATCCGGATTTCCACTCCACGTGGCCCACCGTGCCCGTGCGGCTACCGCGGTGTCGGCGCCCGCACCTTCGGACACGCCTGTGACGCGGATCGCACGCGTGCGTCCGGCTCCTGCTTGACCCTCCCCCTGGGGAAGCCCAGACGGTGGGGTCATGAGCACACGCCATCCGAGCGAGGACACCGCGGCCTCGTAGGACGAACTGCCAACCGTGATCAGGACGTACCTCACGGCGCACCAGGCCCGTGACGCCGACGCCGCCAAGCTCTAGCGTTCCGACGTCCCTCGCCCCGAACTGCTTCTGTCCGCGAAGTCTCGACCTGAGCAAGGCTCTACTGAGAGGAACCCGACAATGCTCGACGATCTCAAGGGCAAGTCCGCCATCGTGACCGGAGCCGGGAGCGGGATCGGCCTCGCGTGCGCGCTCGAGCTCCTGCAGCTCGGCTGCGCTGTGATGGCTGCGGACATCAATGCATCCGGTGAAAGTGAAGTGAGGGAGCGGGCGGCGGCGATCGGAGGCGGAAAGCTCGAGTTCATTCGCGCAGATATTTCCCGGGAAGACGACGTCCGTGCGATGGTCCAGAGCGCGGTCGATGCATTCGGGAGGCTCGACGGCGCAATCAACTCGGCTGGTTTCGGTCCCGTCGGGCACGCAGTACACGAGATGACTTCCGATGAGTGGGACCGCAATCTGGCGACGAACTTGCGCGGGATGTTCCTGTGCCTGAAGTACCAGATCTCGGCAATGCGACAGCAGGGCGGTGGATCGATTGTGGCGATCTCGTCCACCGCAGCGGAACTGCCGATTCTGAGGGGGGCCGAGTACTCTTCGGCCAAGGCGGGAATGAACAGCCTGGTCAGGGTTGCCGCACTCGAGAACTCCCGAGAGGGAGTTCGGGTCAACGCGATCATGCCTGGTGCGACGTACACGCCGGCTCATGTCAAGTCCCTGGAGGCTGTCCCGGAACAGATCGAGGTCGTCAAGGCACTCCCGATGGGCCGTGTTGCGCAGCCGGACGAGATCTCCGGTATGGCTGCCTTCCTGCTGTCGGATCGCGCTTCTTACATTACCGGTACCTCGATCCCCATCGAGGGCGGCATCCTGCTGGTGTGAGTTCGCGCATCGCGCGACATTTCCAGCGTGGCGGTTCCGAGCAGGCGTCAGGGCCCTGATGCGCAGCCGTGCGATCGAGCCGGCGGCCCACCGGATCCGGGGCAACGCCGTCCGGGCAACACCGGCGTCGACGTGATGGCGCCGTTCCCGATCCCCACCTCCTGAGCTCTACACCGAAGAGGATTTCATGTACGACACGGCACTATTGCGGGGCACGGTCGCCGTCGTCACCGGCGCCCGGCACGGCCTCGGACGCGCCTATGCGCACGCCTCGGCGGACATCGGGGCGGGCATCGTGGTGGACGACATCGACGACGAGGCGGCGCGGATCGTCGTCACGGAGATCGAGGAGACCGGGGGCGGCGTTGCCGCGAACGGCGCGGGCGTGTCACGCGAACGGTGTAAGCCGCGGGTGATCCAAGATCGACCACGGTGATCAACGCTGCAGTCGGGAAGGACACCCCCGGTGAGCAAGAACCAGCCCGGTCCCGACGCGGAGACCGCGGCGGCCCGCTGGCTCGCCGAGGCGCTCGACCCGTCGGCGATCGACGCGCTGTTGGCCGACGCGAAGGCCGCCGGCACCCCGATCGACGGCGTTGACGGCCTGCTCAACCAGATGACCAAGGCGGTGCTCGAGCGGGGGGCGTTGCAGGCCGAGATGACCCACCACCTCGGCTACGAACGTGACGACCCGGCCGGCCACAGGACCGGCAATTCCGAAATGGCAGCGCCTCAAGAACGGTGTCGACTACGAACGGGCCGGTCACGATCAGCGTGCCCCGCGACCGGAACGGCGAGTTCGAGCCACGCATCGTGCCGAAACGCGCGCGGCGGGTCGGGCAGATCGACGAGATCGTGCTGTCCTGCTACGCGCGGGGAATGTCGACCCGCGACATCGAGGCGCATCTGCTCGAGGTGTACGGAATCAACGCGTCCCGGGAACTGATCTCGAACATCACCGAAGTGGTGACCGATGAAATCGAGATCTGGCGGAACCGGCCGGTCGACGAGGTGTACCCGATCGTCTATGTCGACGGCATACGGATCAAGGTCCGGGACAAGGGCGCGGTCAAGGTCGCGCACCTGGTCATCGGCGTGGACGTCGACGGCCGCAAGCACGCGCTCGGCTGCTGGATCGCCGAGGCCGAAGGCGCGAAGTTCTGGCACTCAGTGCTCACCCAGCTGCGCAACCGCGGGCTGCGCGACATCCTGATCGCCTGCTGCGACGGCCTCACCGGGCTGCCCGAGGCCATCACCAGCGTCTTCCCCGACACCCTGGCGCAGACCTGCGTCGTGCACGTGATCAGAAACACGATGCGGTTCGTGTCCTACCAAGATCGAAAGAAGGTCGCGGCCTCGATGCGCAAGATCTACACCGCGCCCACCGTCGAGGCCGCCGAACTCGCCCTGAAGGAGCTCGACGCCCAGTGGGGCCGCCAGTACCCGGGTGTGATCGACGTGTGGCGGCGCGCCTGGGCCGAGTTCATCCCGTTCCTGGACTATCCGGCCGAACTGCGCCGAGTCTTCTACTCCACCAACGCCATCGAATCCATCAACGTCCAACTCCGGAAAATCACCAAGACCCGCGGACACTTCCCCTCCGACGAGGCCGCGATGAAGCTCATCTACCTCGGACTCCGCAACATCTCAAGCAAAAGAGGAGGTGAATCAGGAACCGGCACTCACGGATGGAAGACCGCGTTGAACACGCTCGTCGTCCTCTTCCCAGGACGACTCCCTCTGTGAGAGGTTAACGAAATCAGTCACCCGTGGCTTACACGGAAATTGTGACCGGCCCCGGCGCCGACCACGGACGCGAGGAGATCCGGACCTGGCTGGACAGCGCGGCCAGCGAGTACACCTACACCACCGAGTTCACCGGCGCCACCAACACCGGGCAGGCGCGGTTCGACGTGGTCCAGCACCTCGAAGGGAACTTCCCCGGCGGACAGGCCGACCTGCACTTCCGGTTCACCCTCGAC
>NZ_BAABJO010000046.1:0-68058 GCF_039543345.1 Pseudonocardia adelaidensis
CGGCGGTGCGGGTGGCGGCGGTGATGCGGGTCAGTGGGGCGAGCATGCGGCCGGCGAGGATCCACCCTCCGACGAGGCCGAACACCAGCAGGAACGCCATCACGACGACGGCCGCCGGGGCGAAGACTGCTGGGCCGAAGGAGCCCGGATCGAAGACGTGCGGGAGGTTGGAGAGGTCGGGAACGCGGTAGGCGGTGGGCGTGCCGCGCAGGAGGAACACCCACACGGCCGCGAGCAGCAGGGCACCGGCGAGCACGAGGAACCCGGCGTAGCTGAGGGTGAGTTTGAGCCGAACGCTCAGCCCCGGCCGCCTGTCCACGGTCTCCTCCCTCACCCCCGCTGCCGGGTCCCTTTCCCCGATCACCACGCGCACCCGAGCTCTCGATGCTTCCAGCCGGGGCATATCGCCGGCATATCGGGAACCGCACACGTTCGGTCGGCACCACGCGGGCTCTGACACCCGGCGCCGGCCGGGCGCGCCGGGTCGCGCATCGCAGCATGGGGTGCAACCCCGGTGCAACTGTTGCCCCGCCGCGCCGGGCGGAGTGAAGTGGGTCACGCGGGGCGCAGGGGCCTCGCGGTGAGCTCGGAGGCGCGGGTGCAGCAGGGCGGGTCGAACGGGCGGGTGGCGCTGCCGTCCGGGACGACGGGGCTGCCGGTCGTGCCCGGCTCGACGGTCGGCATCGTCGCCAACCCGATGTCCGGGCGGGACATCCGCAGGCTCGTCGCACAGGCCTCGGTCTTCCCGAACGCGGAGAAGACCAACATGGCGCTGCGGCTCGTCTCCGCGACCGGGGCCACGGGCGTCGCGCGCGTGCTGATGTCGACCGACGGCATGGGCGTCGCGGCCGGCGTGCTGCGGGCGCGGGACAAGCGCCGTGCGGACGCGGCGCGCTGGCCCGAGCTGGAGTTCGTCGAGCTCGATGCGATCAGCGGCACCGCCGAGGACACCCGCGCGCTGGTGCGCCGGATGGTGGCCGCAGGGGCGTCGGTGATCGTCCTGCTCGGCGGGGACGGCACCGTACGGGCTGCCGCGGCGGCGAGCGGGGACGCCGCGCTGTTGCCGCTCTCCACGGGCACCAACAACGCGTTCCCCGAGATGTGGGAGGCGACGGTCGCCGGGACGGCGGCCGGGCTCGTCGCCACGGGCCGGGTGCCCCTCGCGGAGGCCAGCTACCGCGCGAAGGCCCTGCACGTGGTGGCGGGCGCGAGCCACGAGCTCGCACTCGTCGACGTGTGCGTCTCGACGGTGACGCACGTCGGCTCCCGTGCGCTGTGGCAGCCGGCCACGCTGCGCGAGCTCTTCTGCGCCTTCGCCGAGCCGCACGCGATCGGCCTGTCCAGCATCGCCGGGCTGCTGCATCCCGCCGCCCGCACCGACCCGCACGGGGTCGTCGTGCGGCTGGCCGGCGCCGAGGCCGCCCCGCATACCGTGCTCGCCCCGATCGCGCCGGGCGTCGTGGCGCCGATCGGCGTGCACCACGCCGGCCCGCTCGCCGCCGGGCAGCCGCATCCGGTCGGCCTCGCGCGCGGCACCGTCGCCGTGGACGGGGAGCGGGAGATCGAGTTCGGGCCTTCGACGCCCGTCACCGTCACGCTCGCGCCGGACGGGCCGCGGGTGCTCGACGTGCGCACCGTCCTCGCCGCCGCGGCGCAGCGGCGGCTGCTCGACCCGGACGCGATCACGCAGGAGGTCCGATCATGAGAGCGGCACGGTTCCACGGCAGGGGCGACATCCGCGTCGAGGAGGTGCCCGACCCACAGGTCGGACCGGGCCAGGTCGAGGTGAGCGTCGACTGGTGCGGGATCTGCGGCACCGACCTGCACGAGTTCCTCGAGGGTCCGATCTTCATCCCGCCGGAGGGGTCGCCGCACCCGATCACCGGTTCGGAGCTGCCCGTCGTCATGGGGCACGAGTTCGCGGGCGTCGTGTCCGCCGTCGGTTCCGGGGTCACGGGGGTGCAGGAGGGCGACCGGGTCGCCGTCGAGCCGTACTACGTCTGCGGCGAGTGCGTCGCCTGCACGGCGGGCCGCTACAACATCTGCCGCAAGCTCGGCTTCATCGGGCTGTCCGGGCAGGACGGCGGGTTCGCGGAGCGGTGCGTCGTGGACGCGCGCTGGGTGCACCCGCTGGGTGACCTCCCGACGGACGTCGGGGCCCTCGTCGAGCCCCTCGCGGTCGGCTACCACGCCGTGCGGCTGTCCGGTCTGGGGCCGGGAGGAACGGCGGCGGTGTTCGGTGCCGGGCCGATCGGCCTCGTCACGACGGCGGCGCTGAAGGCCGCCGGGGCCGGGAAGGTCGTCGTGGTGGAGCCCGCGGCCGCGCGCAAGGCGAAGGCGACGGGGGCGGGCGCCGACGAGGTCGTCGACCCGAGCGGCACCGACGTGCCCGACGCGATCCGCGACCTGACCGACGGTGCGGGCGCCGACGTCGCCTTCGAGTGCGCGGGGGTCGACGCGGTGCTGGCCGCCGCGATCGGCTCCGTCCGCCCGGGCGGCACCGTCGTGAACGTCGCGATCTGGGGCCACGTGCCGCAGGTGGCGATGAACGACCTCGTGCTGTCGGAGGTCACCGTGGTCGGCTCCCTCGCCTACTGCGGCGACCACGCCGACACGATCGCCCTGCTCCGCGACGGGAAGGTCGACGCCGGGCAGTTCATCACCGGCCGGATCGGGCTCGCCGACCTGGTCGACCGCGGCTTTCGGGAGCTGATCGACAACAAGGAGGAGAACGTGAAGATCCTCGTGTCGCCCAGGGACCTGTCGTGAGCGTCGCGGTGGTGACCGGCGCCGGGCGCGGGATCGGGCGCGGGATCGCGCTGCGGCTCGCCCGCGACGGGCACGCGGTCGCGGTCAACGACGTCGACAAGTCCACCGCCGAGGCGGTCGCGAGCGAGATCGCCGACGCGGGTGGGCGCTCGATCGCGGTGCCGGCGGACGTCACCGACCGGGACGCGGTGTTCGCGATGGTCGACCGCGCCGCAGCCGACCTGGGCAGCGTCGACGTCATGGTCGCCAACGCCGGGATCGCGCAGGTCAAGACATTGCTCGAGCTGACGCCCGCGGACCTGCAGCGGATGTTCGAGGTGAACGTCTTCGGCGTCGTGTACTGCCTGCAGGCCGCCGCCGAACGCATGATCGCGCAGGGCTCCGGCGGGAAGATCATCAATGCGGCGTCGATCGCCGCCCACTCCGGGTTCGACCACCTCGGGCACTACAGCGCCACCAAGTTCGCCGTGCGGGCGCTCACCCAGGCTGCCGCGAAGGAGCTCGCGCGCCACGGGATCACGGTGAACGCGTACTGCCCCGGGATCGTCGGCACGGAGATGTGGAACCAGATCGACGAGGGCCTCGGCGCCTACCTCGGCACCGGGAAGGGCGAGGCCCTCGCCCAGTACTCCCAGCTGATCGCGCTGGGTCGGGTGCAGACCCCGGAGGACGTCGCCGGGTTCGTCTCGTACCTCGCAGGACCGGATTCGGACTACATGACCGGGCAGTCGGTCATGATCGACGGAGGGATCGTGATGTCATGACGGGCACGCTCGCCAGCCCCGCCTCCCAGGACCTGACCCCCGACCAGCTCCTCGACGCCTACCGCGTGATGCGGACCATCCGGGACTTCGAGGAGCGGGTGCACGAGGAGTTCGCCGGTGGGGACATCCCCGGGTTCGTGCACCTGTACGCGGGCGAGGAGGCGTCCGCCGCCGGGGTGTGCGCGCACCTCGATGACCGCGACGCCATCGCCTCCACCCACCGCGGCCACGGGCACTGCATCGCCAAGGGCGTGAACATCGCCGGGATGATGGCCGAGATCTACGGCCGGAGCACCGGGTCCTGCCGGGGCAAGGGCGGCTCGATGCACATCGCCGACCTGTCCAAGGGCATGCTCGGCGCCAACGGCATCGTCGGCGGCGGCCCGCCGCTGATCTGCGGCCGTGCGCTCGCGTCCAAGCACAAGGGCGACGGCGGGGTGGCGGTCGCGTTCTTCGGCGACGGCGCGTCCAACCAGGGCACCACGCTCGAGTCGCTGAACCTCGCCACGGTCTGGAACCTGCCGGCGATCTTCGTGGCGGAGAACAACGGATACGCGGAGTCGACGTCGTCGAGCTGGTCGGTGGCCAGCGACGACATCGCCGACCGGGCCGCTGCCTTCGGGATGCCTGGCGTGATCGTCGACGGCTTCGACTTCTTCGCCGTGCACGAGGCCGCGGGCGAGGCGGTGGCGCGGGCCCGAGAGGGCGGCGGCCCGACGCTGATCGAGGTCAAGTTCACCCGCTACTTCGGCCACTTCGAGGGCGACCAGCAGCTCTACCGCGGCGCCGAGGTGGCCGACGCCCGCGAGCGGCTCGACTGCCTGAAGCGCTTCCGCGCGCGCGTCACCGAGGGTGGCCAGCTCTCCGCCGACCAGCTCGACGGGATCGACTCCGAGGTCGCCGCCGCCGTCGACGCGGCCGTGGCGGCCGCGAAGGCTGCCCCGAAACCGGGTCCGGACGACCTGCTCACCGACGTCTACGTCTCGTACTGAGGAGCGGAACCATGGCACGCACGATCACCTACCGCGAGGCGATCAACGAGGCGCTGGCGCAGGAGATGGAGCGCGACGAGCGCGTGATCGTCATGGGCGAGGACAACGCGGGCGGCGAGGGCGCCCCCGGCGACATGGACGCGTGGGGCGGGGTGCTCGGCGTCACCAAGGGCCTGTACGGGAAGTTCCCGGGCCGGGTGATGGACACCCCGATCTCGGAGTCGGCGTTCATCGGCGCGGCGATCGGGGCCGCCACCGGCGGCATGCGCCCGGTGGCCGAGCTGATGTTCATCGACTTCATGGGCGTCTGCTTCGACCAGATCTTCAACCAGGCCGCCAAGTTCCGGTACATGTTCGGCGGCAAGGCCGTCACCCCCGTCGTGATCCGGACGATGTGGGGCGCGGGTCTGCGGGCCGCCGCGCAGCACTCGCAGTCCCTTCTGTCGGTGTTCACGCACGTCCCGGGCCTGAAGGTCGCGGCGCCGTCCAACGCCTACGACGCCAAGGGGCTGATGATCGCGGCGATCCGCGACGACGACCCGGTGATCTTCGCCGAGCACAAGATGCTCTACGACACCTCCGCCGACGTGCCGGAGGAGAGCTACGCGCTCCCGTTCGGCGAGGCCAACGTCGTGCGGGAGGGTGGCGACGTCACGATCGTGGCCATCGGCCGGATGGTGCACACCGCGCTGGAGGCCGCCGACGAGCTCGCGGGCTCCGGTGTGCAGGCCGAGGTGATCGACCCGCGCACCACGAGCCCGCTCGACGTCGACACGATCCTGGAGTCGGTGGAGAACACCGGGCGCCTGGTCGTCGTGGACGAGTCGAACCCGCGCTGCTCGCTGGCCACGGACGTCGCGGCGACCGTCGCGCAGGACGCGTTCGGGTCGCTGCGGGCGCCGATCCAGCTGGTCACCGGCCCGCACACGCCGGTGCCGTTCGCCGACGCCCTGGAGGACCTGTTCATCCCGGACGCGGCGAAGATCGCCGGTGCCGTCAAGACGGCGGTGGACTATGAGCGATGAGCGAGCTTCCGAGCGAATCGATGACACAGCGCCCGCGCGGAGCGCACGACCGAGCGCAGCGAGGGAGAGCGAGAAGCGGATCCAGCGGGTGACGATGCCCAAGTGGGGCCTGTCGATGAAGACGGGCAAGATCGTCGACTGGTTCGTGTCCGAGGGCGACACGATCGCCAAGGGCGACGACATCGTCGACATCGAGACCGACAAGATCGCCGGCACCCTGGAGTCGCCGGTCGAGGGGCTGGTGCGGCGGATCATCGCCGAGCCGGGCTCCGACCTCCCGGTCGGCGCCGTGCTCGCCGTCGTCGCACCGGCCGACGTGCCCGACGCCGAGATCGACGCCGTCGTCGAGGAGGCGAGGGCCGCCGTCGAGTCGGGGGCGCTCGAGGAAGGGGACGAGCCGGAGCCGCAGCTCGTCGAGGTCGGCGGGCGGACGATCTCGTACCTGTCCCTCGGTCCGGACGAGGCGGATGCCCCGGTCGTCCTCGTGCACGGCTACGGTGGGGACAAGAACTCCTGGCTGTTCGTGCAGCAGCCGCTCGCCGAGGACGGGCACCGCGCGATCGCGCTCGACCTGCCCGGGCACGGCGCGTCGGGCAAGGACGTGGGCGACGGGTCGCTGAACACGCTCACCGAGACCGTCACCGGCTTCCTCGACGCGCTCGGGGTCGGACGGGCCCACCTCGTGGGGCACTCGCTCGGCGGGGCCGTGGTGGCCGCGGTGGCGCGGGCCGCACCCGGGAAGGTCGCCTCGCTGACGCTGATCGCCCCGGCCGGGTTCACGCCCGAGGTCGACGCGGAGTACCTGCGCGGGTTCGCGGCAGCATCCTCGCGGCGGGAGCTGAAACCGCTGGTCGGACGGCTGTTCGCGGACGAGGCCCTCGTCACGCGGCAGCTCGTCGACGACCTGCTGCGCTACAAGCGCCTCGACGGCGTCGACAAGGCGCTCACCGCCGTGCTCGGCACGTTGCTCGGCGACGGCGACCGGCAGGCCATCGACACGCCGGCCCTGCTCAAGGACGTCGACGTGCCACTGACGGTGGTGTGGGGCGCGTCCGACCGCATCGTCCCGGTGCCGGACGGGGTGGAGCTGACCCGGGTGGACGCCGGGCACATGGCGCACATGGAGGCGCCGGGCGAGGTCCTCACGGCGATCCGCGCCCGGCTCTGACGTCCCGCCGGCCCGGCCCGGAGTGCCAGCATGGTGGCCATACTGGCGTAACACGGCAGTATGGCCACCATGCTGCAACTCGGGCGGGGCCGGCCTCAGCTCGTGATGTCCTTCCGCTGGAAGCGCCAGACCGCGGCCGCGCCCAGCACCAGCGCGTAGATCGACGCCGAGAGTGCTCCCCGGGTCATGCCGTCCCAGTCCACCGGGTCGCCGAGCAGGCCCGCCCAGGCGTCGTCGAAGTGGGTGGGCAGGAAGTCGCGCAGGCCTTCGAGGGCGGTGATCTGGTCGAGGATCTGCGACACGATGGACACCATGACCGCCCCGCCCACCGCGCCGAGCGGGGCGTCGGTCGACACCGACAGCAGCAGTGCGAGCGCCGCCACCCAGCTCAGGTGCACCGCGAGGTACACCGCGCCGGACAGCACCCGCGCGGTGCCGGGCCCGTAGTCCAGCGACGCCCCCGTCGGGCTCACCATGTCGCCCGCGCCGTACGCGAGCGTGCCGACGACGAGCGACACGACCGGCAGCAGGAGCAGGGCCGCGAGCGACAGCATGGCGGCCACCACGGTCTTCTGCCGCAGCAGGCGCGCCCGCGGCACCGGCGCCGCGAGCAGGTAGCGCAGGCTCGACCAGGACGCCTCCGCCGCCACCGTGTCGCCGAAGAACAGCGCCACGACCACGACCAGCAGGAACGACGAGGACGCGAACATCGCGAAGACGGCGAAGTTCAGCCCGCTGCCGGTCGCGAGGTCGACGAGCGTGAGCGAGCCCGTGGGCGGGGCGTCCGGGGCCAGCTCGAACGCCACCCACAGCAGCACCGGCAGCAGCACGACGAGGCCGAACACCACCTGTGTCCGGCGGCGCCGCAGCTGGCGTTCGAGCTCGACCCGGAGCGGCAGCGTGCGCTCGGGGCGGAAGGGCCGGCGCGTCACCGACGAGGGCGGCTTCCCGAGGGTTTCGGTCAGTGCCGATGATTCGCTCGCAAGCTCACTCATGGCGTCCGGTCCTCCCCGACGAGCTGCAGGAACGCGTCCTCGAGGCGCCGCCGCGGACCCGCGCCCGTCACCTCGACCCCCGCGGTGACGAGCGCCCGCACCGCCTCGGCGCGCGGGGTGCCGTTCAGCTCCGCGTGCACGTCCCCGTCGACCACCTCGACCGAGCGGACGCCTGCGAGATCGGCGAGCACGGCCGCGGCGCGCTCCGGGGCGTCGACCGTGAACGTGGCGGCCCCACCGCCGCCGATGATCTCCTCGACGGTGCCGTCGGCCACCACCTCGCCGCGGTGCATGACGACCACGTGCGTGCACGTCTGCTCCACCTCGGCGAGCAGGTGGCTCGACACGACGACGGTCCGGCCCCGCGCGGCGTAGCGGCGCAGGACCTCGCGCATCGCGGAGATCTGGGGCGGGTCGAGCCCGTTGGTGGGCTCGTCGAGCACCAGCAGGTCGGGGAGGCCGAGCATCGCCTGCGCGATGGCCAGCCGCTGGCGCATGCCCTGGCTGTAGGTGCCCACGCGGCGGTCGAGCGCCGCGCCGAGCTCGGCGATCTCGAGCGCCTCCTCGAGGTGCGCGTCGGCGGCGGGACGGCCGGTGGCGGCCCAGTACAGGCGCAGGTTGTCCGCGCCGGACAGGTGCGGGAGGAAACCCGGGCCCTCGACGAACGCGCCGATCCGCGCCAGTACCGGCGCCCCGGGCCCGATCGGCTCCCCGAAAGCCGTGATCGTGCCGGCCGTCGGGCGCACCAGGCCCATGAGCATCCGCAGCACGGTGGTCTTGCCGGCCCCGTTGGGTCCGAGCAGGCCGAGCACCACGCCCCGCTCGACGGTGAACGAGACGGCCTTCACTGCCTGGAAGCCGCCGGAGTAGGTCTTGGCGAGGCCGGTGACGTGAAGCGGCGGGCCGTCGTCGGCGGAGGGCGTCTGGTCGCGCCGGCCGCGCAGCCGCGCCAGCACCCAGCCGAGCACCGCGATGGCGAGCACCACGCCGATCCCGGCCAGCGGCGCGAGCGGCACGGTGGAGGCGGTGGCGCTCGTGCCGGGCACCACCGGCACGGTGAGCTCGCCTGCCACGCCGACCTGCCAGACCGCGGGGTCGACCGGGCCGGTGAAGCCCTGGTCGGTGGTCGCGATCGAGACCTCGAGCTGGTTTCCGGACTCGACCGGCGCCACCACGCCCGGCAGCGCCACGGTCACCGTCGCGGGGCCGCCGTCGGCGGGTACCGGTACCCGCATCGGCGCGACCGCACCGCCGAGCAGGGTGCGCCGCCCGTCCGGTGACAGCTCCGTGACGCGGGCGAACAGCACGGCCTCGGCCGGGGCCGATTGCCCGGGTACGCGCGCGACGCTCACCTGCACACGAGGGGTGCCCGCCACCACGAGCGACGCCGCGAGCGGTGCCGTCCGGAACGTGGCGGACTGGCCGGGCGGGTCACCCGCGAACGCCGAGAGCCGGCCGGCGAGCGAGCCGAGTGCGCCGCCGATCCCGGGCAGCGACGTGATCGCCGCCGGATCGCCACCCGCGGGGTGCACGACCTGCTGCGGGGGGCCGTCGAGCGGGAGCGGGGTGGTGAGGAGGGGAGCGGACCCGGGCAGACCCGGGTAGGCGGGGGCGGCGAGGGTGCGGCTGGTGGGCGTGTTCGCGCCGGCGCGGACGCCGCTCGGCACCACGTAGGAGAACCCGGTGCCCGGGTCGTCGCCGGTGCCGGCGAGGTGGAAGTCGAACCAGTCGCCGATGTCGTCGCGGACGGCGTCGCCGGGGGCGGCGCCGTCGTGGCCGCCCGCGAACCACTCCACCTTCACGCGGCCGCCCGCGGCCGCTATCTGCCGGGCCGTCGCGTCGGCCTGGTCGAGGCCGAACAGCGTGTCCTGCTCGCCCTGCACCAGCAGCGTCGGCGCCGTGATCCGGCCGGCGACGGTGGCGGGCGACGAGCGGCTCAGGAGCTCCGCCGTGGCGGGGGAGAGCCGTCCGGTGGTGGCGGCCTCGGTGTAGGCGGAGCAGATCTCGGTGGTGAACCGCCCGCACGGGTTCGCCCCGGTTCCCCGGCCCTGGTCGTTCCCCGCCGAGAAGAGCATCCCCGCCCATCCGCTCTTGAACACCCCGTCCGGGGCGGCGATGCCGTGGGCGGGCGTGTCGGCCACGGGCGGGGTCGCGGTGGCCCGGTTCGGGAAGAGCGCCTGGCCGAGGTCGTTCCAGGTGATCACGGGGGCGAGCGCGTCGACGCGCGGGTCGTACCCGGCGAGCAGCAGCGCGAGCGCCCCGCCGTACGAGGCGCCGGTGACGCCGACGCGCGGGTCGCCCGGCCCGTCCTGCTGCACCTCGGCGAGGCCGGAGAGGTGGTCGACGAGCGCACGGGCGTCGGCCACCTCGTGGTCGGGCGAGTCGAGCGCGATCCGGCCGGTGCTCGTGCCGAACCCGCGCGCCGACCAGGTGAGCACCACGAACCCGCGTGCGGCGAGCGCGCGGGCGTCGGCGTCCACGGACGCCTTGCTCCCGCCGAAGCCGTGTGCCACCAGCACCGCGGGGGCGGGGGTGACGGCCGGCAGGTAGAGGGAGGTGTCCAGCTCGACGCCGTCGGACGTGCTGATCCGCTCCTCCGTCACACGCACGTCCGCGGGTGCCGCCGCGCCCGTGAGCAGGACGCCTGCCACCACCGCGAGCAGGACGCTGAGCGCGAGGGACGGCCGGGCGCCGCGGGCGGGGTGCACGGGACGACGTTACGGGGTGGCTCTCGGTAATGCCCTCAGTCCGCTCTCAGAAGTCGCGGCTCAGCCCGCAGCAGACCCCGGCAGGGTCACCTCGTCGAAGTGCTCCACCCGCGGGTCACCGTCCAGGAACGGGCCGATGTGGCCGCGCCAGCGGCCGTAGTTCTCCGACTCCCGGAACCCGACCGTGTGCGCCTCCACGCTGTCCCACTCGATCAACAGCACGAAGCGGCCGGGCGACTCGACGCCCTTGGTCAGTCGCGCGTTCCGGAAGCCGGGCGTGTCGGACACGTAGCGGATGCCCGCGCGGACGGCATCGGCGAACTCCTCCTCGGTACCGGGCTTCACGGCGATGTCGGCGATCTCCAGGACCATGGGGTCATCGTCGCACGAGTGGACCCGCGCTGATCCGGGCACAGATCGGTATGGAGCACTTCACCATCGCCACCGTCGCGGAGCGCAGCGACGACTTCCGCCGGGTCCTCTGGACCGGTGAGCGCACCCAGCTCGTGATCATGACGATCCCGCCGGGCGGGGAGATCGGCGAGGAGGTCCACGCGGGGATCGACCAGATCCTCACGTTCGTCAGCGGCACCGCGGAGGCACGGGTGGCCGGCGAGACGAAGGCCGTGGAGGCGGGCGACCTGGTGGTCGTGCCGGCGGGCACGAAGCACAACTTCGTGAACACGGGCCCGAACCCGCTGGTCCTCTACACCGTCTACGGCCCGCCGGACCACGCCGACGGCGCGGTCCACCGCACGAAGGAGGAGGCCGACGCCGCGGAGGAGTCGGGCGAGGACGAGCCCCCGGCGTCCTGACGCACGAACCCGGTCACACGTGCACGTTCTGCGGGCTCATCGGTACGTCTCGCCGATCGATGAGGAGGAACGATGCAGTTCGTACTGGTGATCCACCACGGCAGCTACCCGCTGCCGGGAACGCCGCAGGCGGAGTCGGTGTCCGAGGAGGAGCGGAAGTCGGCCTACGCCGACTGGGCCGCGCTCAACGGGATGGAGAACGTGGCGGGTGGCCCGCCGCTGGGCCTGCCGCAGCACGCGACGACCGTGCGCGTCGAGAACGGATCCACGGTCACCACCGCGGGCCCGTACCGGGACGCCGAGAGTGCGGTGGGCGGGTTCCTGGTGGTCGACGCGGAGGATCTCGACGCCGCGGTCGCGATCGCCTCCCGCGTACCGCAGGCGCGGCTGGGGGGCGCGGTCGAGGTGCGGCAGTCCGCCACGTACTGGTGACACCCGGGGGCCGGCGTCATCTCACCCCGTCCGGCCGAGGACCGCGGACGCGAGGCGGCGGACGCGGTCGGGGTCGCGGACGACGTCGATCCTGACGATCCTGTCGCGGGCGACGGTGAAGGCCATGACCGAGAACGCCTCCCCGCCTTCGGTGACCACCGCTCCGATCCCGCCGTTGACCAGCGCGGGGTACAGCCGGTCGCCGCGCGGGGTGCGGGCCTGCTCGGCCACGGCCGGCGCGCCGCGGACGACGGTGGGTGGCAGTGCCGCGCCGAAGTCGGTGTGCAGGGTGACCTCGGGGTCGAGGACCTCGAGGAGCGCGTCGAAGTCGCCGCCCCGCGCGGCCGCGTAGAAGGCGGTGACCACCTGCCGCTGCCGCGCCAGGTCCGCGTCCGGTGCCGGGATCTCGGCGCCGCTCACCCGGCGCCGGGCCCGGCTGGCGAGCTGTCGTGCGGCGGCCGGGCTCCGGCCCAGGATGGCGGCGATCTCCTCGAAGGGCTGTCCGAACAGGTCGTGCAGCACGAACGCCAACCGCTCGGCTGGCGCGAGGCGGTCGAGCACGACGAGCAGCGCCAGCCCCACCGAGTCGGCCAGCAACGCCTCCTGCTCGGGGTCCGGCCGTCCGTCCGGGACGACGACGGGGTCCGGCAGGTGGGCGTCGAACGGGTCCTCCCTGCGGCGCCGGCGGGAGCGCAGCACGTGCAGGCACTCCCGCGCGACGACGGTGGTCAGCCAGCCGCCGAGGTTGTCGATCCCCTCGGCGCCGGTGCGGCTCAGCCGCAGCCAGGCGTCCTGGACGGCGTCGTCGGCCTCGGTCAGCGAGCCGAGCATGCGGTAGGCCGTCGCCCGCAGCTTCGGTCGATGCTGTTCGAAGCGCTCGGCAAGCCACTCGGTCTCGTCCATCCGGCACACCGTCCTGTCGACAAGGCTCGTACTCCACGGATGAACCTCGGGACCCCTCGATCGTGACAGCACCCGACGGGCTGGAACCCGGCCGTCGCCACTGACAGGCCCACCCACGACGCGCTAGTTTCCCGACCGTGGTGCAGCGGGGCGTGGTCGCCGCGGGGCACCCGGCGTCGGCGGCCGCCGGAGCTGCGGCCCTGAAGGCCGGGGGCAACGCCGTGGACGCCGCGGTGGCCGCGGTCGTCACGTCGTTCGTCGCGGAGCCGCTGCTCACCGGGCTGGGCGCGGGTGGGTACCTGCTCGTCGCCCCACCGGGGCAGCAGCCGGTGCTGCTCGACTTCTTCGTGGCGGCCCCCGGCCGCGGAGCCGCCGCGCCCCCGGCGCCGATGACCCACATCGTGGTGACCTTCGAGGACGCCACGCAGATCTTCGACATCGGCGCCTCCTCCTGCGCGACGTACGGAGCGCCGGCGGGGGTGGCCGCCGCGGTGGAGCGGTTCGGCCGGATGCCGCTCGCCGAGCTCACCGCCCCGGCGGCCCGGCTGGCCCGCACCGGGGTGCGGGTGAACGCGATGCAGGCGTACGTCTTCGGGCTGCTGGCCGCCGTCGTCGGCTCGACGCCGGACGCCGCCGCGCGCTACCTGGTGGACGGCCGTCCGCCGCGGGAGGGCGAGCTGCTCCGGGACGGGGAGCTGGCCGACTCGCTCGACCGGCTCGGTGCGGAGGGGTCGGCGCCGTTCTACAGCGGCGACATCGGCCGCGCGGTGTCGGAGCGCGTCTGCGCAGGTGGGGGAGTGCTGACCACGGCCGACCTCGCGGAGTACCGGGTCGTGCCGCGGATCCCGCTGCGAGTCGGGTACCGCGGCCGCGAGATCTTCACCAACCCCCCGCCGAGCGCTGGCGGGAGCAGGCTCGTTCGCGCGCTGGTGCACCTGGGTGCCACCGACGGCACGCCGGACGTGCCCGGCATCGCCGCGGCACTGGCGGTGGGGGAGCACGCCCCGGAGCCGCACGTGCACCGGCTGGGTTCCACCACCCACGTCTCGGTGCTCGACGCCGACGGCTGGGCCTGCTCGGTGACCTGTTCCAACGGCACGGGCTCGGGCGTGACCGTTCCCGGGACGGGCATCCACCTCAACAACATGCTCGGCGAGCACGACCTGCTCGGCGGCCACGGCGTCGGTGAGCGGCTGCCGTCGTCGATGGCCCCGACGGTGGTGCGCCACGGGTTCGACGCCCGCGGGGGCACGGCCGAGCTCGTCGTCGGCTCCGCGGGCTCGAGCCGGATCCGCAGCGCGCTCCTTCAGGTGCTCGTGAACATGGTCGACCGGGGCATGTCGCCGCAGGACGCCGTGGACGCACCGCGGCTGCACGTGGAGCGGGGGGTCGCGTACGCCGAGCCGGGGGTCGACGTCGCGACGCTCCAGGCCGTGGCCGGCCCAGTCATGCGGTTCGACGCTCCGAACCTGTTCTTCGGTGGCTGCCAGGCCGTGCGGAGGGACGTGCGCACCGGCGCCCTGGACGGCGGAGCGGACGCGCGGCGCTGCGGGGGCGTCGTGGTCGTCTGAGGCCTACTGCTGCTGCGCCCGCTTCCGGCGCTTCCCCTCGTGCATCGCCGCCACCCGAGCGATCGGGATGGCGTGGCCCTCCTCCAGCAGGTCGGCCGGGAGGCGCTGGGGTGCCGGCATGCGCTCGCGCCACGGGTCCGCGCCGTCGAGGAGGCCGACGGCCGTGCGGACGGTGAAGTCGCGGGGCGCGACCCGGTCGAGGTCGTCCCACGCCACGGGGAACGACACCGGAACCCCCGGCCGGACGCGGGGGCTGTAGGCGGCCACGACCGTGGCACCACCCGCGCGGGTGGAGTCGACGAACACCTTCCCGGCCCGGTCCGCCTTGATGTACGCGGTGGTGGCGACGTCCGGGTCGATCCGTTCGGCACGGGCGGCGAGCGCACGGGTGCCCGCCGCGGCGTCCTCGAACCCCACGTCGTCGGCGAGGGGAACGATGATGTGCAGGCCCTTCGACCCGCTCGTCTTCACGATCCCCTCGAGCCCGCTGTCGGTGAGCGCCTGGCGCACGAGCTGTGCGGCCCGGACCACGTGCGTGAAGTCGTCGCCCTCGGGCGGATCGAGGTCGAGGATCAGGTACGTGGGATGCGACTCGCCCACGCGCATCAGCGTCGGGTGGTACTCCACCGAACGCTGGTTGGCGAACCACAGCAGCGTGCGCCGATCGTTCGCCAGCGCGTAGCGCACCTCGCGCCGCGACGCCTCGGCCCACACCGTGGTGGTCTCGACCCACTCCGGCGTGTACTTCGGCACGTTCTTCTGCATGAACGGCTCCTGCCCCGGCCGGATCCGGATCACCGAGAGCGGCCGTTGCCGCAGCTCGGGCAGGATGCGGTCGCGCACAGCGTCGAGGTAGTCGACGAGGTCGCGCTTGGTGGCGTCGGCGCCGTCGAAGAGCGGCTGGTCGAGGTTGGACAGCTCCACCCCGTCCCGCGTCTCCACGGTCTTCGCACGGCTCACCGCGCACTCCTACCACGGGCGCGGCGGCCGAGCCAGGCTTTCCCGATCGGCTTCACACACCCGGCACCGGCTTCACACAGGGCCGGCCCTGTGTGAAGCCCCTGCTGGATCTGTGAAGTAGCCCCGCAGGGGCACCGGTGGCGCCGCGCACGAGCTACGGCTCCAGGTGGTGCAGCCGCACGTCCCGGAGGCTGCCGTCGGCAACCTCCGCCGTCATCCAGGTGAAGGTCGGCTGCCGGCGCCGGTCGGTGGGGGAGCCCGGGTTGAGCAGGCGCAGGCCGGTGTCCGCGGTGGTGTCCCACGGGATGTGGCTGTGGCCGAACACCAGCACGTCGACATCGGGGTACTCCCGCGCGCAGCGCCGTTCGCGCCCGGTGGCGGCGCCGGTCTCGTGCACCACCGCGAACCGGACGCCCTCCAGCTCGACGCGCGCCACCTCGGGCAGCCGGGCCCGCAGCGCGGCGCCGTCGTTGTTGCCGAAGACGCCGACGAGCCGGCGCGCCCTCGCCTCGAGCGCGTCCAGCAGGTCGACCGACACCCAGTCGCCCGCGTGGATCACGACGTCGGCGGCGTCGACGGCGTCCCACACCGGTGCGGGCAGGTCCTTCGCCCGCACCGGGAGGTGGGTGTCGGAGATCAGCAGCAGTTCCAGGGTCAGTGCACGCCCACGAGGTCGACGACGAAGATCAGCGTCTCGCCGGGCTTGATCGCGCCGCCCGCGCCGCGGTCGCCGTAGCCGAGGTGCGGCGGGATCACCAGCCGGCGCCGGCCGCCGACCTTCATGCCGGCCACGCCGCGGTCCCACCCGGTGATGACGCGACCGGCGCCCAGGGGGAAGCGGAACGTCGAGCCCCGGTTCCAGGAGGCGTCGAACTCCTCCCCGGTGGAGTGGGCCACGCCGACGTAGTGCACCTCGACGGTGCGGCCCGGGGTCGCCTCGGCGCCGACGCCGGGGCTGAGGTCCTCGACCAGCAGGTCGGCGGGGGTGGGGCCGTCGTACGGGTCGACGTCGGGTCGTTGCAGACCCGGTTGTTCGAGTGCCACGTTCTTCCTCCTGACGGTGGGCGCGCTCAGCGTGCCAGACGAGGTGGTGCCGGGTAGACATGGCTCGTGGCAAGGCCCGACGCGCGTCGGTCGGACGCCCGAGCGCCGGACCCGAACCGGTGGCGGGCGCTGTCGGTCACGCTCGTCGCGGGGTTCATGAGCCTGCTCGACGTCAGCATCGTCTCGGTCGCGCTGCCGTCCATGCAGCAGGGGCTCGGTGCCGAGCCGGCCGCCGTCCAGTGGGTCGTCTCGGGCTACGCGCTCACGTTCGGCCTCGCGCTGGTCCCCGCGGGCCGGCTCGGGGACGCGCTGGGGCGGCGGCGCATGTTCCTCGGGGCACTGTCGGCGTTCGTGCTGTTCAGCGCGCTGGCGGGCGCGGCGTCGACCATCGGCGTGCTGGTGGCGGCCCGGCTCGCGCAGGGGCTCGCGGCCGGGGCGCTGGCACCGCAGAACTCCGGCCTGATCCAACAGCTCTTCGGCGGCGCCGAGCGCGGTCGGGCGTTCGGCCTCTTCGGCGCGACCGTGGGGATCTCGACGGCCGTTGGCCCGATCGTCGGCGGCGTCATCCTCGCACTCGCGGGTGGAGCGGACGGGTGGCGCTGGATCTTCCTGGTCAACGTGCCGATCGGGGTGGTCGCGCTCGCGCTCGCCGCCCGGCTCATCCCGCGGACGGCGCCCGGCCCGAGGGGGCGCATCGACGTCGTCGGGGGCCTGCTGCTCGGCGGCGCCGTGTTCGCGGTGCTGCTGCCGCTGGCGGAGGCCGGGGCCGGTGGCGTCGCCCGCCTGTGGTGGCTGTTCGTCCTCGCCGCGGGGATGGCGGTGCTCTTCGTGCAGTGGGAGCGGCGGGTGACGCGGCGGCGCGGGGCCCCGCTGCTCGACCTGCGCCTGCTCTCCGGCACGCGCGGCTACGCCCCCGGCGCGGCGCTCGGCACGGTCTACTTCCTGGGCTTCTCCGGCATCTGGCTGGTGTTCGCGCTCTTCCTGCAGTCCGGGCTGGGCTACACCCCGCTGCAGTCCGGGCTGTCGGTCACGGCGTTCGCGCTCGGGTCCGCGGTGTCGGCCGCGGTCGGCGGGCGCCTCGTGGAGCGCTTCGGGCGCCGGCTGACCGTCGTCGGGCTGGTCGGCGTGCTCACCGGCCTGGTCGCGACGATCGGGGTGGTGCTCGTCGTGCCGGCGAGCGCGCTCATGGGTGCGATGGCGCCCGCGCTGCTGGTCGCCGGGCTCGGCGGCGGGCTGGTGATCTCGCCGAACATCACGCTGACGCTGCGCGAGGTGCCGGTGCGCATGGCCGGTTCGGCCGGGGGAGCGCTGCAGACCGGCCAGCGCGTCGGGGCGGCGATCGGCACGGCCGCGCTGCCCGGCGTGTACTACCTGGTGCTCGCCGCCACCGGGCAGAACCACCCGGTCGCCGCCGCCGTGGCGCTCTCCGGGGCGGTGTGCTCGATCGCGGCCGCGCTCGTCATCGCCGTGTGGGACCTGCGGCAGGAGCGCATCGCCCGGCGCCGTTGCTCCGAGGAGGAGACCCACTCCTACGGCCACGCCGCCCACGGCTGAAGCGGTTCACGCCCCCAGTGCCTGCTTCAGGAACTGGACCTGCAGCAGGAGGAGGTTCTCGGCCACGACCTCCTGCGGCGTCATGTGGGTGACCCCCGACAGCGGCAGCACGCTGTGCGGCCGGCCCGCCGCGAGCAGGGCCGAGGAGAGGCGCAGGGTGTGGGCGGCCACGACGTTGTCGTCGGCGAGGCCGTGCACGAGCAGCAGCGGCCGGGTGAGCCGTGGCGCGTCGGCGATCAGCGACGAGCGCTCGTAGGCCTGCGGGTCGGTGTCGGGGCGGCCGAGGTAGCGCTCGGTGTAGTGGGTGTCGTACAGCGCCCAGTCCGTGACCGGGGCGCCGGCCACGGCCGCGTGGAAGACGTCGGGGCGGCGCAGAACGGCGAGGGCCGCGAGGTACCCGCCGAAGGACCAGCCGCGGATCCCGACGCGGGCGAGGTCGAGGTCCGGGTGGCGCTCGGCCGCGGCGTGCAACGCGTCGACCTGGTCCTGGAGCACGGGGCCCGCGAGGTCGCCGTGGACGGCCCGTTCGAACGCCGGCCCGCGCCCCGGGGTGCCGCGTCCGTCGACGACCACCACGGCGAAGCCCTGGTCGGCGAACCACTGGCTGGTCAGGAACGCGGCCCGCGCGGCGAGCACGCGCTGGGCGTGCGGGCCGCCGTAGGGGTCCATGAGGACCGGCAACCGGGTGCCCGGCTCGTGGTCGGCCGGGAGCAGCACCGCGGTGCGCAGGGCGCGCTCGCCCGCGGTGAGCAGCGTGACCCGCGGGGTGAGGCCCGGGAGGTCGGCGAACGACGCGATCGTGCGCTCGGCCCCGCCGCGGTGGACGGTGGTGGCCGTGCCGTCGGTGTCGAGGGCCTGCCGGGTCACCACCAGCGTGCCCCCGGCGAGCCTGCCGCTGTGCACGCCCGCGTCCGTCGCGGCGGGCGTGAGGCCGTCGGGCCCCCACGTCCAGAGGCCGACCGAGGTGGGGTCGTCGCTCGCGCGGAACAGCACGACGTCGCCGTCGACGTCCGCCACGTCGCGCACCTGCAGCGACGCGGGCGTCACCGGCTCCCCGTCGACGAGGAGCCGCATGCTCCCGCCGACGTCGCCGACCGTCACGAGCGCGCCGGACGCGGTGTGCGCGGGCACCCCGGGCACGATGTCGACCCAGACCGGGTCGGTCTGCTCGTGCACGGGCGCGGTCGCGCCGGTGGCCGGGTCGACGCGGAGCACCCGCAGGGCCCGCTGGTCGCGCGGCTGCACGACGATCAGCAGGCCGTGCCCGTCCCAGACGGCGTCGGCGAGGTACTCGTCGCGCTCGGTGTCCCACCGGACCGGCACCACCGTGCCGTCGAGCGCGATCACCTCCAGCGCCACCCGGGCGTTCGGCGTGCCCGCGGCGGGGTAGGCCACGGCGGTGGGCTCGCGGTCGGGGTTGGCCGGGTCGGCGATGTGCCAGCGCTGCACCGCGGCGTCGTCCACCCGCGCCACCAGCAGCGACTCCCCGTCGGGGGCCCACCAGTACCCGCGCATCCGGCCCATCTCCTCGGCGGCGACGAAGTCGGCGAGGCCGTAGGTGACGTGCGGGCCGTCCGGCTCGGCGAGCGCGGTCGTGATGCGGGAGGCGACGTCGTGGACGTGCAGGGCGCCGGCCCGGACGAACGCGACGGAACGTCCGTACGGGTCGGGCCGGGGGTCGATCACACCGGCCGACGTGTCGACGAGGCGCGGGCTGAGCCCGCCCGCGAAGTCCGCGAGGTAGAGCCGGCCGGACAGCGTGAACGCTGCGGTGGTGACCGGCCGGTCGGTGGCGTAGCCGACCACGCCCGCCGCCTGCTCCCGGCTGCGTTCGCGGCGGGCCCGCTCGTCCGGCGGGAGGTCCTCGTCGCCGTCGCCCGCCTCGAGCTCACGCGGGTCGGCGACGAGCCGTTCCTCCCCGGTGTCGAGGTCCAACGTCCAGAGGCAGGTGACGGGGTCGGTGCCGCCGCGGCTGCGCAGGAACACGACGCGCTCGCCGTCGGGGGAGACGGTGACGCCGCGCGGGGCGCCGAGGGTGAAGCGACGGGTGCGGGCCTGCCGGCGCGGGAAGCTGTCGGTCACGGGAGGTCAGTCTGCCTCCCGCGCGCGTCAATCGACGCAGGGCACGCCCTCCGCGGTGATCACCGGACGACTGCTGCTCGGCGGCGTCGGGCTGCCGGTGCCCGCGGGCTCGTCGGCAGGCTGCACGGTGAGCGGGTCGTCGTCGGCGGCGGGGCGTGCCGTGGTGGGCGCCTCGGGCCGGGCCGGGGTGGTGGCCGGCGGGGTGGTGCCCGGATCGAGCAGCGACCCGACGAAGCTCCGCACGGCGTCGCGGTCGATCTCCACCGCGATGCCGTCCGCGGGGGTGTGCAGGTCGGGGCGGCCGGTCGGGATCGTGTGGAACGTCAACGCGCTCGCCGAGACCTGGCGCAGCTGGGAGACGGCCTGCTCGAGGTCCCAGCCGCTGTCCAGCACGACGTAGCGCGTGGTGATGTCCACGAGCCGCTCCAGGCGAGCGGGATCGGTGATCGTGCTCGGGTCGAGCACGCGCTGGGCCAGGCCCGCGGCGAAGGCCTGCTGGCGGGCGATGCGGTCGAGGTCGCCGTCCTCGAGCCCGTGGCGCTGCCGCACGAACGCGAGCGCGCCTGCCCCGCTGACCAGGTGCTGCCCCGCCGGCAGGTCGACGCCGGAGTAGGAGTCGCGCACAGGTGCCTTCAGGCACACCGGCACCCCGCCGAGCGCCTCGGTGAGCTCGACGAACCCGGCCATGCCGATCTCGGCGAAGTGGTCGATCCGGGCCCCGGTCAGCTGTTCCACGGTGGCGACCAGCGTGCGCCGTCCGGCCTCGCGGGCGCGCCGGTCGAGCTCCGCGCCCTCGATGCCCTGCGCGCTCAGCGACTCCTCGGCGCCCTGCATGCCCCGCCGGTACGCCGAGTTGATCTTGTGGGTCCCCCGGCCCCCCGCGATCGGCACGAACGAGTCCCGCGGGATGGAGATGGCGGCCGCGGGTTCGCCCTGCTTCGCGGGGACGTGCACGAGGATGATCGTGTCGGTGTGCAGCTGGCCCTCGTCCGGGCCGGCGTGCAGTGCGTCGAGCATCGCGGGCGGGAGCGGCTCGCCCTGGGCATCGGTGCGCGCGTCCAGGCCCACCAGCAGTGCCGTGAACGCCTCGCCCGCCGGCGTGGGGCGCGGGGTCGGGATCGCCGCGGCGCTGCTGACGGCCCCCGTGTCGACGCGCTGGTGCAGCGACCAGACGAAGCCGGTGGCGACGAGCACGGCGGCCGACGCGAGTGCGGTGCCGACACGGACGGCCGCGCGCACGGTGCGTCTCGCGTCCATGTGCACTCCGGGTCGGTGCGGTCGCGCTGCGCCTTGACCAGCGCCGCGACCGCCCGGGGCTGCTCGGCCGCCGACGCGGCTCCGCTCCACTGTAGTCACGCGTGGTGGGACCTGACTGCTCCGAACGGTGCACGTCACAGGACGTTCGCGCGTCGAAATCACACGTTCGGTGACCAATCCATGATCAACACGCTAGGGTCGCCGCCTACCAGGCTTGCCACGGGGGGAGACGCGTTGAGGACCGAACTGCCGAGCCCGCAGTGTGAGGCGTTCGCGCCGGGTCGTACCCGCCGTAACGGCATTTGACAGAGATCGAGGTCATGCAGGGCAAGATCACAGCGCAGAACGGACCTTCGTGATGACCGCTCCCCACCACTCCCCGCAGAAGTCGGCGTTCCCCGGACGGCCGTACCCGCAGGAGCCCCACCAGCAGCCGAACCAGCCGGTGCACCCGCCCGTGGCCCCGGGGCAGCACCTGCGCCCGTGGCCGGTGAACCCCGAGCAGCAGCAGAACCCGTACCCGGAGCAGCCGTACCGGCCGTCCGGCCAGGCGGACCAACCGTCCGGCCGGCACGCCGCGGAGGAAGAGCTCCGCCGGGCGCGGGGACAGCAGCCGGGGGCCCCCGGCCAGTCGCCCGCGCCCGCCCCGCCGATCTTCGTCCGGAAGAAGCGGTTCGAGGCGCTGGCCTGGACCGCGCTCGTACTCGGGATCGCCAGCATCGTCTCCGGCGTCGCCGGCGCGCTCGTCGGTGCGCCGATCGTCATGCTGAAGTACCTGACGATCGGCCTCGCGGCGGTCGGCGTGCTGCTCGCGGTGATCGCGCTCCTGGGCACCCGGAAGGTTCTCGCGGGCTTCGGCGCGGTCCTGTGCGCAGGCGCGATCGCCGTCGCCACGACGGGCCAGGTGGTCGCCTCACCGGAGTCCGAGACCACGCTCGGTGGCGACGACGCCGCCGCGCAGGACGTGAGCGTCCGCGGGTGCACGGTGGTGAACGAGGGTGGCACCGCGAGGGCCGAGGCCACGCTGGAGATCAGCAACCGCACGAACCAGCGGCAGTCGTACAACATCACGATCACCGTGAACGACCAGAGCGGCCCGCGCCTCGGCGAGATCCACGCGATCTCCACGGCGGTCGAGCCGGGGCAGACCATGGTCGTGTCGGGCCCGCAGGCCAGCGGGAACGTCACCGGGCGGGCGCAGCCCGGACCGGCGGACTGCCGCGTCGCGGACGTGAACCGGCTGGCGCTCGGCGGCTGAGCCGGGCCGGGTCAGGTCATCGCGCGGGCGCTGTCGGCGGCCTCCTGCAGCGTGCGCGCGAGCTGCTCGGCCTCGTCCGCGGTGAACGACCAGCGGTGGGTGAGGCTCGCCGCGTCGCCGTCGCCACCGGCCGGCCAGACGACGACGTGCGCCTGCGCGCCCGCGTCGTCGTTCCGCGCCTCGGCCGGGATCGCGATCTCGACCTGGAGGTTCATCGCGAGGGTGGTGTCCTGCTGGATGCGCATCGCCCCACCATGCCCGAGGGCGCCCGGGCTCGCGCGCCGCGCAGGATGTCGGTGCCCGCCTCTACCGTCGGCTCGTGACCACTACCGATAACGTCCGAGGCGCGGGCATCGCCCGCTTCAGCGTCGTCGCGCTCGACTGCCCCGACCCGGTGGCGCTCGCCCGCTTCTACAGCGCCCTCACCGGCTGGCCGCTCGACGCGGACGCGTCCGGCGGCTGGGTCCAGCTCGACCCGCCCGACGGCCGCGGCGCCGCGCTGGCGTTCCAGAAGGTGTCGTCGGAGTACCGCCCGCCGCGGTGGCCCGGCCAGGACGTGCCCCAGCAGCTGCACATCGACTTCGACGTGCCCGATCTCGACGAGGGTGAGCGCCAGGTGCTGGCGATCGGGGCCCGCAAGCACGACGAGCAGCCCGCGCCGCAGAACTTCCGGGTGTTCCTCGACCCGGCGGACCACCCCTTCTGCCTGGTGCGCGCCTGACCGCCCCACCCGTCGCACACCAACCTCGGCGCTCGCACACCAACTGCAGTTCGTGTGCGAGCACCACGGTTGGTGTGCCAGCGGGCCGGGCTACCAGTGGCGTTCGCGCCACTCCCCGAGGTCCGGGCGCTCGCGTCCGAGCGTCGTGTCGTCGCCGTGGCCGGGGTACACCCAGGTCTCGTCCGGGAGCGGCCCGAAGATCCGCTCCTCCAGGTCGTCCATGAGCTGGATGTGGTCCTCGGGGGTGGTCGTCTTCCCGTGACCGCCGGGGAAGAGGGAGTCGCCGGTGAAGACGTGCGGGTGGCCGCCCTCGGCGGGGTCGCGGTAGACGAGGGCGATCGAGCCGGGCGTGTGTCCGCGCAGGTGCACCACCTCGAGCTCGATCTCGCCGAAGCCGATCGTGTCGCCGTGCTCCACCAGCACGTCCATCGGGATCGGCAGCTCGGGCGCGTCGAGCGGGTGCGCGATCTGCCGCGTCTGGAACATGCCGGCCACGGCGCCGAGGGCCTGCCAGTGGTCGTAGTGCCGGTGGGTGGTGACGAGGTGGTTCAGCTCCGGGCGGCCGTCGTCGGCGCCGACGAGGTCGGCGATCCGGTCGGGCTCGTTCGCGGCGTCGATCAGCAGCGCCTCGTTCGTGGCGCGACACACCAGGAGGTAAGCGTTGTTGTCCATCGGGCCCACCGAGATCTTGGTGATGCTGAGCGCATCGAGGTTGCGGCGGGTGGCGTCGCCGCCCGGGTCGACATGGCCGGTGTAGCTGTCGAGGACGTCCACCCCGCCAGCCTAGTGGTGCTACGTGTCCGTCACGATCGGATCGCGGCGAGATGCGCGGTTCACCCGAATCGTTGACAGCAGATCGGTCGCTCGACCACGATCCGTCGACACTCGACCCGGGCATGACGAGTTCGACGAGGAGCTGTCTGCGATGGATCCCCACCTGCTCACCCGACGACGCCTCCTCGGCCTGTTCGGTGCGGCCGCGTCCGTCCCGATCCTCTCCTCGTGCGGCAGCAGCGTCGGCGGGTCCGGTGGCGGGGGAGCCACCGGGGGCGGCGGGGGCACGGTCAAGGTCGGGCTCGTCGTGCCGCAGTCGGGCGTGTACGCGGCGCTGGGCACGGACATGCAGCGCGGCTGGCAGCTCTGGCTGGACCAGAACGGCGGCACGTTCGGTGACCGCAGCGTCGAGACCGTGGTCGCCGACGAGGGCGAGACCCCGCAGACGGGCGTGCCCGCGGTGCAGAAGGTGCTGCAGAGCGACGGCGTCGACGTGGTCGTCGGCCTGGTCAACTCGGCCACCGCGCTCGGCGTGCGGAACGTGATGTCGGAGGCGCGCAAGCTGCTGATCGTCACCAACGCGGGGGCGGAGGACGTCACCGGCGCCGGCCGCACCCCGTACGTGTGGCGCACCTCGTTCACCAACGGGCAGATCTCCGCCGCGATGGGCGCACACCTCGCCGAGTCGGGCTTCTCGGAGGGCGTCTACGCGATCGCACCCGACTACGCCGCGGGCACCGAGGTGATCGCGCACTTCAAGCGGGCGTTCGAGGCCGGTGGCGGGCGGGTGGTCGGCGAGGTGAAGACGCCGTTCGGCACCACGTCGGACTACCAGCCGTTCCTCACCGGGATCCAGGACTCGGGGGCGCGGGCGACGTTCTGCTTCTTCTCCGGTTCCGAGGCGATCACCTTCGTGCGGCAGTACGCGCAGTTCGGGCTCGCCGGGTCGATCCCGCTCTACGGATCGGGCTTCCTCACCGAGGGCAACGTGCTGCCGCAGCAGGGCGACGCCGCGCTCGGCGTGCAGAACACGCTGCACTACAGCGACCAGCTGGACAACCCGGCCAACAAGGCGTTCGTCGACGCCTACACCACGGCCCACGGTGAGGCGCCGAGCTGCTTCTCGATGGCGACCTTCGACGCGGCCAACGTCCTGAACCGGGCACTGCGCAGCGCGACCGCCATCGACGGTGACGCCCTCTCCGCGGCGCTCGGCGGCATCGGCACCGTCGACGACAGCCCGCGCGGCCCCTGGACGTTCGAGAACCAGACGCCGCGGCAGCACATCTACCTGCGCCGGGTCGACAACGTCGGCGGCAAGCTGGTGAACGCCGTGGTGCAGGACCTCGGTCCGCAGAGCCAGCCAGCGGCGGTCTGATGCTCGTCTCCGTCCTCAACGGGCTCGCCATCGGGTTCCTGCTGTTCATCGTCGCGATCGGGCTGTCGCTCGTGTTCGGGATGATGGACGTGCTCAACCTCGCCCACGGCGCGCTCTTCCTCGGCGGGGCCTACCTCGGCGCGGCGTTCTCCGGGAGCTGGGGCGGCTTCCTCGCCGCGCTCGGGATCGCGGCGGTGGGCGGCCTCCTCGCGGGGTCGGTGCTGTCGCTGATGACCGGGCCGCTGCGCCGGCGCTCGCACCTGGACCAGGCGCTGCTCACGCTCGGGGTGGCGTTCGTGGTGGCCGAGCTGTTGGTCCTCGCGTTCGGGGACGACCCGCTGTCGGTGGCCGCCCCTCCCGCGCTGGACGGCTCGGTCACGGTGTTCGACGCGGTCTACCCGGCCTACCGGCTCGTGCTGATCGGCGTCGGCGCGGTGCTGGCCGTCGTGGTGTACCTGGTCGTGGAACGCACGCGCGTCGGCGCCGTCGTGCGGGCCACGGTGGCCGACCGGGACATGGTGGCGACGATCGGCATCGACAACCGCCTCGTCACCACCGCCGTGTTCGCGGTCGGGTCGCTGCTCGCCACCACGGCGGGCGTGCTCGGCGGGCCGATCTACGGCGCCCGGCCGGGCCTCGACGCCACCGTGCTCATCCTCGCGCTGGTGGTCGTCGTGATCGGCGGGCTCGGCTCGGTGCGCGGCGCGCTGGTCGGTTCGCTGATCATCGGGCAGGTCGACACGCTCGGCCGGGTGCTGCTGCCGGAGCTGGCGTCGTTCGTGCTGTTCGCGGCCCTCGCGCTCGTGCTGGTGCTGCGACCGCAGGGGCTGTTCGGCGGCCCGGCGGCGGTGGGTGCGCGGTGACGGCGGTGGAGGCGCCCGCCGTTCCGGGCGGCGAGGCCGCGGTCCCGCCGCGCGCACCGCGGGGCCGGGCCTGGATCGTCGCGGTGGCCGTTGTCGTCGTGCTCGCGGCCGTGCCGCTCTTCCTCGCACCGTTCGCCACCACCACGCTCACCCGCATCCTCGTGTTCGCGCTGTTCGCGGTGAGCCTCGACCTGCTCGTGGGCGTGACGGGGCTGCCGTCGCTCGGCCACGCCGCCTACTTCGGCTCCGGCGCGTACGCGGCGGGGTGGGTGTCGATCAACGTCACGGCGCAGGCGCCGGTGCCGCTGCTGGCCGGGGTCGCGGTCGGCGCGGTGGCTGCCGCGCTCACCGGGTGGATCACGGTCCGCAGCGCGGGCGTGTTCTTCCTGATGCTCACGCTCGCGATCGGCGAGACCGTCCAGCAGCTGGGCAACGCGTGGGACTCCGTGACCGGCGGCGCGAACGGCCTCACCGGGATCCCGTCGGTGCGCATCGCCGGTGCGCCGCTCGCGAACGCCGGGTTCACCTACTGGTACGTGCTGGCGGTGTTCCTGCTCGGGTTCACGCTCGTCCGGCTGGTGGCGCGGTCGCCCTTCGGGGCCGCCCTGCGCGGGATCCGGGACAACGAGGCGCGGATGCGGGCGATCGGTTACCCCACGTCGCTCTACAAGTACGCGGTGTTCGTGCTCGCAGGCGGGGTCGCGGGGCTGGCCGGATCGCTGCTCGCCGCGCAGGCGCGGCTGGTCGCGCTGCCCGACCTCGGCTTCGCGACGGCGGCGTTCGCGCTGCTCGCCGTGGTCATCGGGGGCGCCGGGTCGTTGTGGGGCGCCTGCCTCGGCGCCGCGCTCGTGATCGTGATCCGCGACGCCCTCGGCCCCAGCCTGGGCGGGCACGGCACGCTGGTGCTGGGTGCGGTCTTCGTGCTGGTCGTCTACCTGCTGCCGCGCGGAGCGGCGGGGATCCGGCTGCGCCGTCGGAGGTCGCCGTCATGACCGCGCTGCGCTGCACGGGCCTCGGCCGGTCCTTCGGCGCGCTCAAGGCCGTCGACGGCGTCGACATCACCGTCGAGCCGGGCGCGCGGCACGCGCTGATCGGGCCGAACGGCGCCGGGAAGTCCACCCTGTTCAAGCTGGTCACCGGCACGATGCGGGCGCACGCCGGCACCGTGGAGCTGGCCGGCCGGGACGTCACGCGGCTGTCGGAGGTGGCGCGTTGCCGGCTCGGGATGAGCCAGACGATGCAGCACGCGAGCCTGTTCGGCTCGATGACGGCGGCCGAGACGGTCGCGCTGGCGGCGGCCCGGCACGAGGGTGGGCGGATCTCGCCGCTCCCGCGCAGGCGTTCGGCCGTGCGGGCGCGGGCCGGTGAGCGAGCTCGCGAGCGAACCAATGTCACAGCGCCCGCGCGAAGCGCCCGGCCGAGCGTAGCGAGGACGTGCGAGGAGCTGCTCGCCGAGGTCGGGCTCGCCGACCGCCGCGACGTGCCCGTGCCTGCCCTCTCGCACGGCGAGCGCAAGCAGCTGGAGGTGGCGCTCGCGCTGGCCTGCCGCCCGTTGCTGCTGCTGCTCGACGAGCCTGCGGCCGGGATGTCGCCCGCCGAGAGCGCGCGGCTGCTCGAGCTGCTCGCGGGGCTGCCCGCGGAGATCACGGTGCTGTTCGTGGAGCACGACCTGGACCTGGTGTTCTCGCTCGCCGACGCCGTCACCGTGCTGCACCTCGGGCGCGTGCTGCTCTCCGGGACGCCCGACGAGGTGCGCGCGAGCGAGACCGTGCGGGAGGCGTACCTGGGGGCGGGGCGCCGGGAGGAGCTGTTCTTCACATGAGCGAGCTCGCGAGCGAACCATCGGCGCCGAGTTTTCTCGAGGTCCGCGGGCTGGTCTCCGGGTACGACCGGGGCGTCGTGCTGCACGGCGTCGACCTCGACCTGGACGCAGGCGCGGTGCTCGGGCTGCTCGGGCGCAACGGGGTCGGCAAGTCGACGCTGATCATGACGCTGGCCGGGCTCGTGCCGCCGTCCGCGGGATCGGTGCTCCTGGATGGCCGGGAGCTGGCCGGGCAGCGCCCGGACCTGATCGCGCGCGCCGGGGTGGCGCTCGTCCCGCAGGGGCGGCGGGTGTGGGCGACGCTGACGGTGGCCGAGCACCTCGCCCTCTCCTCCCGGTCGCGGACGGGTACCTGGACCGTCGACACCGTGCTCGACCTGCTGCCCCGGCTCGGCGAGCGCCGCAGGCACCTCGCGGGCCGGCTCTCCGGTGGCGAGCAGCAGATGCTGGCCGCCGCGCGGGCGCTGCTGACGAACCCGCGGCTCGTGCTGCTCGACGAGCCGTCCGAAGGGCTCGCGCCCGCGATCGTCGACCAGATCGCAGGTGTCGTCACCACCTTGCGCGACGCGGGGGTGGCGGTGCTGATCGTCGAGCAGGACCTGCACCTGGCGTTCGCCGTGGCCGGGGAGATCGCGGTGATGGAGAAGGGCGTGCTCGTGCACCGGGTGCCGACGCCGGAGTTCCGCCGGGACCCGGACACGGCGTACCGCCTGCTCGGCGTGGCGTGAGCACCGCGCCCGCCGACGCGGCCGTGATGCAGCCGATGGCCACCCGGTGCCGCGCGTCCAGCAGTTCGGCCAGCAGCACGACACCCGCCAGCGCGCCGACCACCGGTTCCAGGCTCTGCAGCACGCCCACCGTGCGCGGCGGCAGCCGGCGCAGTGCAGCGAGGTCGAGCGAGTAGGGGAGCACCGCCGACAGGACGGCGACCGCGAGCCCCACGGCCAGCACGGGCGGCCGCAGCAGGTCGGTGCCCGATGCCCTGATCCCGAACGGGAGCGAGACGACGGCCGCCCACGTCACGGCGAGGGCGAGGGTGCCGGGGTCGGCGCTCCCCGCGCGCCGGCTGAGCAGGAGGTACCCGCCCATCGCGATGCCCGACGCGAGCGCGAGCAGCACGCCGTGCACCGGCAGCGGCCCGCCGCCGTCGTTGATCAGGAACACCCCCGCGGCGGCGAGGAGCGCCCACGCCGCGTCCAGGGGGCGGCGGGACCCGGCCAGTGCGACCGTGAGCGGACCGATGAGCTGCAGCGACGTCGCCACGCCGAGCGGGAGGTGCCGCAGCGCGGGGTAGACGAGGTTCATCCCCGCGATCGCGGTGCCGAAGGCGACGACGAGGCCGAGCGCGCGGGCGTCGGCGGGCGGGCGCGGGCGCAGGACGGCGAGCAGGACGAGCGCCGCGAGCCCGAGCCGCAGCGTGACGACGCCGGCCGGCTCCAGCAGGTCGAACGCCCGCTTCCCGACGGCCTGCCCGACCTGGACGCTCACCACGCTGGCGAGGCAGAGGAGCGGGGCGCGGGACATGCACCCACCTTCCGGCGGAGATTCGTGAACGTCCAGCTACGATTTCCTGCTGCATTTCTTGTAGAATCGCCTGAATGATCGACCTGCGCCGGCTGCACGTCCTGCGGATGCTCGACGAGCACGGCACCGTCACGGCGGCCGCGGCGGCACTGCACCTCACCCCGTCCGCGGTGTCGCAGCAGATCCGGCTGCTCGGCCGGGACGTCGGCGTCGAGCTCCTGGAGCGGGTGGGCCGCGGGGTGCGGCTCACCCCGGCCGCGCGGAGCCTGCTCGGCCACGCCGACCGGCTCTACGCCGAGTGGGAACGCGTGCTCGCCGAGGCGGCCGGCGCGCCCGCGGGCGGGGTGCTGCGGCTCTGCGGTTTCCCGACGGCGCTCGCCGCGCTGCTCGCGCCCGCCGCCGCCGAGCTGCGCGACGCGGGGGTGGCCGTCGAGGTCACCGAAGCCGGCAACGCCGAGTGCTTCGCGCTGCTGCTGGCCGGGGACGCGGACATCGCCGTCGTGCTGCCCGCGCCCGACGCACCCCCGCGCGACGACCCGCGGTTCGACCAGCAGCCGCTGCTGCACGACCCGTTCGACCTCGTGGTGCCCGCAGGCCACCCGCTCGCGTCCGCCGCCGGGGTCGATCTCGCCGCGGCCGCCGACGAGGTCTGGATCGGCGCCGACGGCTGCGACGACTCCGCGATCGTCATGGCGGCCTGCAGCGCCGCGGGCTTCACACCGCGGATCGCCCACGGTGCGAAGGAGTGGAACGCGGTCGTCGCGCTCGTCTCGCACGGGTTCGGGGTGTGCCTGATGCCGCGGCTCGCGCCGATCCCCGCGCACCACCGCGTCGTGCGGATCCCGCTCGCCGGGGCCCCCTCCCGAGCGGTCCTGACGTGCGTGCGCCGGGGAAGCAGGGGCCGGCCCGCGATCGTGCGGGGACTGGGCGCTCTCGCCGCGGTGGCGGCGCAGTCACCGCTGCCGCTGGTCGACGGCGAGCACGACGAGGCGGTGCCGCACCGGCACACCTACCGCAGCTGATCCCGGTCCGGCGTGCACACCGTCGCGGTACCGCGCACACCTCCCGCGATGTGCACGGCCGCCGCGGGATGTGCACGCGCCGCCGGGGCTACCCCGTCGTCAGCACCGTGCGGATCGTCACGGCGTCGCGCAGCAGGACCGTGACCGGGGTGCTGTCGACCACCGCCGCGAGCTGCTCCCGCAGATCGGTGCCCACCTCGCCGTCCACCGTGACGCGCCGGTCGAGCATCGGCGGCACGCTCGGGTGCACGCCCACGTGCACCGTGACGGCGCCGGGGTCGACGTGCCAGCGCTGCAGGAACGTGCGCACGGACATGGCCGTGCACGCCGAGAGGGACGCGGCGAGCAGGCCGAACGGCGTCGCCCCCGGCGGCTCGGCCGCGGTGCCGTCCGGCACCGCGCAGCTCAGCTCGAACCCGTTGACGACCAGGTCGGCGGAGTCGCTCTCCGGGGTCGGCAGGCGCGCGACGGACCAGACGTTCGGCTCTCCCACCGGATCAGCCTATGACCCGGACCTCGCTCGCACACCAACAGTGGTGCCGGCACGCCAACTGCAGTTGGGGTGTGGGCGCCGGTGTTGGTGTGCGACGGCCGGGCGGCGCGGGCGGGCCCCGGTCGGCGGTTGATCGAACGTGTGTGCGATCCTCGTCGTGGTCGTCCGGCTCCCCGGGGCGGCCGCTCGCCGGGCCGACGCACCGGTTCTGTCGGTGGCCGCGCCTAGCATGGATTTCGGGGCCGCTCTCGGCCCTGGCACCCGCATCTCAGGAGGCTTCACCACCGTGGCCGACCGTCTGGTAGTACGCGGCGCCCGCGAGCACAACCTGCGCGGCGTCGACCTCGACCTGCCGCGCGACAGCCTCGTGGTGTTCACCGGCCTGTCCGGGTCGGGCAAGTCCAGCCTCGCGTTCGACACGATCTTCGCGGAGGGCCAGCGCCGGTACGTCGAGTCGCTGTCGGCGTACGCGCGGCAGTTCCTCGGGCAGATGGACAAGCCCGACGTCGACTTCATCGAGGGCCTGTCGCCCGCCGTGTCGATCGACCAGAAGTCCACCAACCGCAACCCGCGGTCGACGGTCGGCACCATCACCGAGGTCTACGACTACCTGCGCCTGCTCTACGCGCGCGCGGGCGTGCCGCACTGCCCGGTGTGCGGGCACGTCATCGAGAAGCAGACGCCGCAGCAGATCGTCGACCAGGTGCTCGCCATGGAGGAGGGCAGCCGGTTCCAGGTGCTGGCGCCGGTGGTGCGCACCCGCAAGGGCGAGTTCGTCGACCTGTTCTCCAACCTGCAGTCGCAGGGCTACTCGCGCGTGATGGTCGACGGCACGATCCACCAGCTCACCGACCCGCCGAAGCTCAAGAAGCAGGAGAAGCACGACATCTCCGTCGTGGTCGACCGGCTCACCGTCAAGGAGTCGGCAAAGCAGCGGCTCACCGACTCGGTGGAGACGGCGCTGCGGCTGGCCGACGGGCTGGTCGTGCTCGACTTCGTCGACCTCGACGACGACCACCCGCACCGCGAGGTCCGCTTCTCCGAGCGGATGGCCTGCCCCAACGGCCACCCGCTCTCGCTCGACGACCTCGAGCCGCGCACGTTCTCCTTCAACTCGCCGTACGGCGCGTGCCCCGAGTGCACCGGCATCGGGATCAAGAAGGAGGTCGACCCGGAGCTCGTGGTGCCAGACCCGGAGCGGTCCCTCGCGGAGGGGGCGATCGCGCCGTGGTCGGGCGGGCAGTCCGCGGAGTACTTCGGGCGCCTCCTCGAAGGGCTGGCCGGCGCGGTCGGCTTCCGGATGGACACGCCGTGGCGCAAGCTGGGCGCGGCGGCACAGAAGGCGGTGCTGCACGGCACCCAGGACCAGGTGCACGTCCGCTACCGCAACCGGTACGGCCGCGAGCGCTCGTACTACGCCAATTTCGAGGGCGTCGTCCCGTTCCTGGAGCGGCGGCTCGACCAGACCGACTCCGAGTACGCGCGGGAGAAGTACGAGGGGTACATGCGCGACGTGCCCTGCCCGGCGTGCAAGGGGGCGCGGCTCAAGCCCGAGGTGCTGGCCGTCACGCTGGCCCACCGCACCCAGGGCGACCGGTCCATCGCCGAGGTCACCGCGATGTCGGTGGGCGAGTGCTCCGAGTTCCTCGACGGGATGCAGCTCGACGCGCGGCAGACCGCGATCGCGGGGCGGGTGCTCAAGGAGGTGCAGGCGCGGCTGGGTTTCCTGCTCGACGTCGGGCTCGACTACCTCTCGCTCGACCGCGCCGCGGGCACCCTGTCCGGCGGCGAGGCCCAGCGCATCCGGCTGGCCACGCAGATCGGCTCCGGCCTCGTCGGCGTGCTCTACGTCCTCGACGAGCCGTCGATCGGGCTCCACCAGCGCGACAACCGGCGGCTGATCGAGACCCTCTCCCGGCTGCGCGCACTCGGCAACACGCTCATCGTCGTCGAGCACGACGAGGACACCATCCGGCACGCCGACTGGATCGTCGACATCGGCCCGGGGGCGGGGGAGCACGGCGGTCAGATCGTCCACAGCGGCACGGTCGCGGAGCTGGAGGCGCACGACACGTCGCTCACCGGCGCCTACCTGTCCGGCCGCCGCTCGATCCCGGTGCCCGACATCCGCCGCCCGCGCGACCGGAAGCGGCAGCTGACGATCGTCGGAGCGCGCGAGCACAACCTGCGCGGCATCGACGTCGACATCCCGCTCGGCTGCCTGGTGTCGATCACCGGGGTGTCCGGCTCCGGCAAGTCCACGCTGATCAACGACATCCTCGCCACCGTGCTCGCCAACAAGCTCAACGGCGCGCGCCAGGTGCCGGGGCGCCACACCCGGATCACCGGGCTCGACGGGCTCGACAAGCTCGTGCGCGTCGACCAGTCGCCGATCGGGCGCACCCCGCGGTCCAACCCCGCCACCTACACGGGTGTGTGGGACCAGGTCCGCAAGCTCTTCGCCGCCACCACCGAGGCGAAGGTCCGCGGCTACCAGCCGGGCCGGTTCTCGTTCAACGTCAAGGGCGGGCGCTGCGAGGCCTGCTCGGGCGACGGCACCATCAAGATCGAGATGAACTTCCTGCCCGACGTGTACGTGCCGTGCGAGGTCTGCAAGGGCGCCCGGTACAACCGCGAGACGCTGGAAGTGCACTACAAGGGCAAGACGGTCGCCGACGTCCTCGACATGCCCATCGAGGAGGCGGCCGAGTTCTTCGCACCGATCAACTCGATCGCCCGCTACCTGCGCACCCTCAACGACGTCGGGCTCGGGTACGTCCGGCTCGGGCAGCCGGCGCCCACCCTGTCCGGCGGCGAGGCGCAGCGCGTCAAGCTCGCCTCGGAGCTGCAGAAGCGGTCCAACGGCCGCACGATCTACATCCTCGACGAGCCCACCACGGGCCTGCACTTCGAGGACATCCGCAAGCTCCTCGACGTCATCAACGGGCTGGTCGACAAGGGCAACTCGGTGGTCGTGATCGAGCACAACCTCGACGTGATCAAGACGTCCGACTGGATCATCGACATGGGCCCGGAGGGCGGCTCCGGCGGTGGCACGGTGATCGCGCAGGGCACCCCGGAGCAGGTGGCCGCCGACCCGGGGAGCTACACGGGCCAGTTCCTGAAGGGCCTGGTCACGCCGGAGGAGGCGCCGGCACCGAAGGCAGGCCGTCGGAAGCGCGCGGCGGCCGCGAGCTGATCGCACGAACGGCAGTTTCGTCCGATGGAGCTGGACGAGGGCGCCGTTCGTCCGCATCTCGCAGCGATCATGCCCGAGGCACCCCGCCGTGTGCATGATCAGATCGACGCCACGGGTGTCCGAGACCCGTGGCGTCGACCTGATCATGCTTGGGCGCGCCGTTCCCGACACCGCGCGGATCGCAGAGCGCCCACACCGTCGGTGGTTCTCCCACCCAGCCACCCGCCACACCGCAGCGCGCGACGCGCCCGCTCGCGTCCCGATGGAGGGCCCGAGCAGCCCGGTGCCGTGCATCTCCGACCGACCGAGGCGAGGGCACCCGAAAATCGCGGCAACCCCACCAACTCGCGCCCCGCAGGCGACCGGCACCGAACTGTGCACAGCACGGGCACGATGTCGAAGTGTGCTCGGCCGTCGATCGACAGGTTCGGACGAAAGTGCCGTTCGTGCCGACCTGAGGTGTGCCGTCGGGGATTACTGCAGGGCGCCTTCCCGGGTGTCGCGCTCCACCCACGTCATGTCGGTGTAGCGGTCGCCCGCGGGTCGCAGCGTGTCGAGCCGGGCGAGGTCGGCCGGCGTGAGCGTGACGGTGAGCGCGCCCGCGTTCTCCTCCAGGTACCGGACGCGCTTGGTTCCGGGGATCGGGGCGACGTCATCGCCCTGCGCGAGCAGCCAGGCGAGCGCGACCTGCCCCGGTGTGGCGTCGTGGGCCGCGGCGATCTCCCGGACGGCCCCGACCGTCTCGAGGTTGCGCTCGAGGTTCTCCTGCTGGAACCGCGGCAGGGTGCGGCGGAAGTCGTCGTCGGCGAACTCGGCGGGCAGGGTGCCGGTCAGGAGGCCCCGCCCCAGCGGGCTGTACGGCACCAGGCCGATGCCGAGCTCCCGGCACGTCGGCAGGACGGCTCGCTCGATGTCGCGGCTGAACACCGACCACTCCGACTGCAGGGCGGCGATCGGGTGGACGGCCGCGGCCCGGCGGATCGTCTCCGCGGAGCTCTCGGAGAGCCCGATGTGCCGCACCTTCCCGGCCGCGACGAGCTCGGCCATCGCGCCGACGGTCTCCTCGATCGGCACCTCGGGGTCGGGCCGGTGCAGGTAGTACAGGTCGATGTGGTCCACGCCGAGCCGGCGCAGCGACGCGACGCAGGCGCGGCGCGCGTACGCCGGGCTCCCGTCGACGCCGCTCGGGTAGCCGTCCTCGCCGGTCAGGATGCCGAACTTGGTGGCGAGCGTGACCTCGTCCCGCCGGTCGGCGAGCACGGTGGCGAGCAGCTCCTCGTTGGCCCCGCCGCCGTACATGTCGGCGGTGTCGAGGAAGGTGACGCCGAGGTCGATGGCCCGGTGCAGGGTTGCGGTCGCCTCGCCGCGGTCGGCCGAGCCGTACGCGAAGCTCATGCCCATGCAGCCGAGACCGAGCGCGCTCACGGAGAGGGGGCCGAGGGCACGGGTGGGTAGGGACACAGGTGTCTCCTGAGGTGAGGGGTGATGAGGGCGACGAGCGGGGGCTACGGCTGGGCGTGCCCGCCGTAGGCGGCGATCTTGAACTCGATCGTCTCCAGGGCGAACGTGAGCTCCTGGATCTGCGCTCGCACCGCATCGCGGTGCGCGAGCATCATCTGCAGCCGCTCCGGCACGCTGGCCTCGCCCTCGGCGACGAGGGCGATGTAGCCCTGCAGATCGCGGATCGACATCCCCGTCATCCGTAGCCGGTTGAGGAACACCACGCGGGCGTAGTCGCCTGCGGTGTACACCCGGTATCCGGCGGCGTCGCGGGCGACCGACAGCAGCCCGATCCGCTCGTAGTACCGCAACGTGTGGGCGGACACCCCGGTGCGCTCGGCCATCTCGGCGATGGTCAGCGTGGCGTCCGGGGCGGGTACCGCGGCGTCCTGCCTCTTCAGGCGATCCAGCGCGGCGTCCACCGATGCGGTCATGCCGATGACGCTAGGCCTTCGAGCGCGCTCGAAGGCAAGCCGCTACCAGGAGACGGGGAGGTGGTGCACGCCATAGATGTTGGAGTGGGTGCGCAGCGGTACGTCTGCCGGCTCGCAGTCGAGCCGCAGCGCCGGGAACCGGGTGAGCAGCGCGGGGAAGGCCACCCGCATCTCCACGCGCGCCAGTTGCTGGCCGAGGCACTGGTGGATGCCGTGGCCCAGCGTCAGGTGGCCGGTGGCGCGCCGGCGCAGGTCGAGCACGTCGGGGTCCGGGTACCGGACGGGGTCGCGGTTGGCGGCCTGCATCGAGATCGTGACGGTCTCGCCCGCCCGGATCAGCTGTCCCTCCACCTCGACGTCCTCGAGCGCGGCCCTGATGTTGGTGTGGGTGATCGTCAGATAGCGCAGCAGCTCCTCGACCGCGCCGTCGACGATGCCGCGGTCCGAGCGGAGCACGGCGAGCTGGTCGGGGTGGCGCAGCAGCGCGAACGTGCCGAGGCCGAGCATGTTCGCCGTGGTGTCGAGGCCCGCCCCGAGCAGGAAGGCGCCGGTGCCGGCGAGCTCGTCGTCGGTCAGGGCGCTGCTCGGGATGCTGCTGAGGATGTCGTCGCCGGGGTGACTGCGCTTGGTCCGCACGAGGCCGAGCAGGTACGTGTGGAGCGCCTCCATGGCCGCGCCCCTCGCCGCGGCCGCGCTGCTCAGGTCGGTCAGCGTGTACACGTGGCGCTGGAACGTGTCGCGGTCGGCGTAGGGCACGCCGAGCAGCTCGCAGATCACCAGCGCCGGGATCGGCGACGCGAACGCCGTCACGAGGTCCACCGGCGGGCCCTGCCGCTGCATGCCGTCGAGCCGGGCCGCGGTGATCTCCTCCACCCGCTCCGAGAGCGCCCGCATCCGGCGCACGGTGAAGTAGCCGACGAGCAGGCGCCGCAGGCGCGTGTGGTGCGGCGGGTCGATCCCCGTGAGGTCGCCGACCGGGGCAGGCGGCAGCTCGGCCGGAGCACCCTCGATCGGCATCGGCAGGTGCATGAGCTCGTAGCGGCTGCTGAAGCGGCGGTCCGCGAGGATCGCGCGCCCGGCCTGGTAGCCGGTGGCCAGCCAGCCGTCGTGGCCGTCGGGATAGGTCATCCGAACGAGGGGATACCGCTCGCGGATGGCGGCGAGCTCGGCGGGTGGGTCGAACGGCCGGTCCGGGTGGCGTGCGGTCGGGAGGGTGGTGACGCGCGGGGCGAGGGTCTCGGTCATGGCGGTGCTCCGTCCAGCGGTGGTTCAGAGGCGGTTGTAGCGGCGGATCGCCCACACGTAGGAGCCGATCCCGATCCCCGCGCTCCAGCCGAGAGCGGCGGCGACGTGGCCACCGGCCGGGGCGCCCATCAGCAGGCCGCGCACGGCCTCGATGACCGGCGTGAACGGCTGGTACTCGGCGAACCAGCGCAGCGCGGCCGGCATGGAGTCGGTGGGCACGAACCCGCTGCCGAGGAACGGCAGCAGCATGAGCGGCATGGGCGTGTTGCTCGCGGTCTCGACGCTGCCCGCGCTCATGCCGAGCGCGACGCCGAGCCAGATCAGCGCGAACGAGAAGACGGCGATCGTCCCGAGGGCGGCCAGCCAGCCGACGGCGCTCGCGGCCGGGCGGAAGCCGACCAGCACCGCGACGCAGGCCACGACGCCGACCGAGAGCATCGTCTGCACCATGCTGCCCAGCACGTGCCCGGTCAGGACGGACGGCCGGAAGATCGCCATGGTGCGGAAGCGGGCGACGATGCCCTCCGTCATGTCCATCGCCACCGAGACGGAGGTGCCGCTGACGGCGGTGCCCACGGTCATCAGCAGGATCCCGGGGGCGACGTAGGTGGCGTAGTCGCCGCGTCCACCGCCGAGCCCGGCCCCCAGCGTGCCGCCGAGGACGTAGACGAACAGCAGCAGGAAGATCACCGGCATCCCGACGAGCATCAACGTCATCGAGGGGTAGCGCTGCAGGTGCCGGAGCTGCCGGCGCAGCATCGTGGAGCAGTCGCGCAGCGCGAGGGTGGTGGTCGTCGCAGTGGTCATCGGGAGTTCGCCTCCACCGGGGCCGGTCGCCCGGTGAGGGCGAGGAACACGTCGTCGAGGTCGGGGGTGTGCACGCTCAGCCGGTCGGCCTTGACCTCGAGGCGGTCCAGCTGGTCGAGCAGGTCGCGGATCTCGTACGCGGTGCCGCCGCCCGCCACCTGCAGCGCCAGCGCGGCGTCGTCCCGGACGGCGCCGGTGAGCACCCGCGCGGCCGCGTCGTAGCCGACGGCGTCGGAGAAGGTCAGCCGGACGTGACCGCCCGGCACGAGGCTCTTGAGCTCGTCCGCGGTGCCCTCCGCGACGATCCGGCCGTGGTCGAGCACCGCGATGCGGTCGGCCAGCTGGTCGGCCTCCTCCAGGTACTGCGTGGTGAGCAGCACCGTGACGCCGGTCGCCGCGAGCTCGCGGATCATGTCCCAGAGCCCGCGCCTGCTGCGCGGGTCGAGCCCCGTGCTCGGCTCGTCGAGGAAGAGCACCCGCGGGCGGCCGACGAGACCCATGGCCAGGTCGAGGCGCCTGCGCATGCCGCCGGAGTAGGTGGCCGCGGGCTTGTGGGCGGCGTCGACGAGGTCGAAGCGCTCGAGCAGGTGCTGGGCCCGGCGCCGGCCCTCGGAGCGGGGCAGGTGGAGCAGGTCGGCCATCAGGACGAGGTTCTCCTCGCCGGTGAGCAGGCCGTCGACGGCGGAGAACTGGCCGGTGACGCCGATCGCGGCGCGCACCCCGTCGGGATCGGTGGCCGGATCGCGGCCCGCGACGCGCACGCTCCCGCCGTCCGCGGGGACCAGCGTCGAGAGGATGGTGACGATGGTGGTCTTGCCGGCGCCGTTCGGCCCGAGCAGGGCGAAGATCGAGCCGGCCGGGATGTCGAGGTCGAGGCCGTCGAGCACGATCTTCTCGCCGTAGGCCTTGCGCAGGCCACGCACGCTGATCGCGGGTGGGACGGGCATGTCGGGGCTCCTCATCGGGCGGTGCGGGTCTCGGGGCGCCGGATGACGATGTCGCCGAGGGAGGTGCGGGCGCGGACGCCGGCGATCTCGTCCGAGCCGGCCGGGCCATCGGCCGCGTCGAGGGCGTTGCGCACGCGGCCGAGGCGCGAGTGGACGTCGAGCCGCGCCGCCGTGCCGGGGCGGATGCCGACCTCGATGCGGCCGTTCGCGGTTTCGAGGGAGATGTCGCCGCGCACGACCTCGTCGACGCGGATGTCGCCGTTGGAGGTGGTGGCCTTGACGTCGGCCAGCGCGGTGTCGATCGAGATGCCGCCGTTGGCGGACCTGCAGGTGAGGCCGCCTCCCACGATGCCGACCTGCGTGGCGCCGTTCAGGTTCTTGATCGTGGTGGTGCCGGCGGTCTCGTCGATCCGCACCGCGCCCGCGGAGCTGATCTCGGCGGCTCCGCCGATCCGGCCGACGGTCACCCGCCCGTGCGTCGACAGCGTCGCGGGACCGGTCCGGTCGAAGGTGAGGTCACCGATCGAGGTCGTGAAGCGGCAGGCGCCGAGCTCGCCGGCGGCGTGCACCTCGGCGATCGACGCCTCGCCGCGCACCTCCGAGCCGGCCGGCAACTCGATCTCGATCTCGAGTGCGCCGCCCGTGCGGAACGGGCTGAGGCTGCGCCACGAGCGGTGCGCGCGGATCTCCAGGCGGCCGTCGGCGAAGTCGACGCGGGTGCGCTCGGCGAGCTGGACGTCCTCGGAGTTGGACGGGTCGCGCGGGCCGATCGTGACGACGGTGTCGGCGCGCTCGCCCGCCCGCAGCCGGAGATCGGCGATGACCAGGTCGAGCGTGACCGTGATGGGTTCGGGGGTGGCGAATGTGGGCATGGCGAAGCCCTCCCTTGTCAGGAGTGGTGGGTCGGGAGTTGATGTAGGAGTGCGGGCTAGCGGACCCAGCCGGTGAGGCTCTGGCCCCCGCGTGGCGTTCGGCGCGGGGGTGGGGCGGTGCCGCGGTCGTCGGGCCTGAGCGCTGCCGTGGCGGCGCGGACCAGCCACGCGTTCACCGAGAGGCGCTCGCGGCCCGCGGCCTCCTCGACCCGGGCTTTGAGGGTGTCGGGCAGCCGGAGGTTGATGCGCGTCATCGCACCCTCGTCGAGATCGGGTGGTGCGACGCCGCCGGCACCACCCCCCGTCGTGCCGGCGGCGTCGTGGTCGGGTGCGTCGTGGTCGGTGGTGGTGACGTCGTGCGGGGCCGGGGTGACGGCGAAACCCGGCTCCCGGCCGCGCAGCCGCATCTCGACGGAGCCGGGGGCGAGCTCCCGGGTGATCTCGTCGGCGGCCTCGGACAGGGCCTCCAGCAGCACCAACCGCACGGCGGACTCCAGCGGAGCGGTGAGCCGTTCGGCGAGCGCCCGCGCGTCCTCACCGCCGGCGGCAGCGGCGATCCCGAGCTCGTAGCGCAGCCGCTCCACGTGGGGTGTCAGGTCCATGGGTGCCACAGTGGCACCACGATGATGCCAAGTCAAGGAGCGTTTGGTGCCATCCGTGGTGCCGAGGCACACTTGGCCCGTGTTGATCGGGCTGCTGGGCGCCGTTGCCGTGGTGCACGACGCGCGGCGGGACGGCGCGTCCGTCCCGCTCGGTGGCCTGCGCGTGCGCGGGCTGCTGGCCCGGCTCGCGCTCGACGCGGGCCACGCCGTGCCGGTGGCGGCGCTCGTCGACGCACTGTGGGGGGACGCCCCGCCCGGTAGCGCCACCAACGCGCTGCAGGCGCTGGTGTCCCGGCTGCGCCGCGCCCTCGGGCCGGAGCTCGTCGCCACCGTCGCCGGGGGGTACCGCCTCGAGGTGCCGCCCGACGCCGTGGACGCGGCGCGGTTCGGGGATCTGGTGGCCGCCGCGCGCGGGGCGGGCGACCCACGTGCCGGCCACGCGCTGCTCGGGCAGGCGCTCGGGCTGTGGCGTGGACCCGCGCTGGCCGACGTGCGGGAGCTGCCGTTCGCCGAACCCGCGGCGCACCGGCTGGCCGAGCGCCGGGCGGCCGCCGTCGAGGAACGGGCCAGGCTCGCGCTGCTGCTCGGCGAGCCGTCCCCGGAGATCGACGCGCTCACCGCCCAGCTGGACGCCGCGCCGCTGCGGGAGACCACCGCCGCGCTGCTGGCCCGCGTGCTGCACGCCGCGGGCCGCCAGGCCGACGCGCTCGCGGCGCTGGACCGCACCCGGCACCGCCTCGTCGAGGAGCTGGGCGTCGACCCGGGCGCGGAGCTCGAGGAGGCCCGGCTCGCCGTGCTGCGCGGCGCCGCGGCGCCCGCGCGGCGCCCGGGGCCGGGCCCGGTCCCGGCGCTCACCAGCTTCGTCGGGCGCGATCGCGACGTGGACCGGGTCCGCGAGCTACTCGCCAGCGTCCGGCTCGTCACGCTCATCGGGCCCGGGGGCGCGGGCAAGACCCGGCTGGCCAGGGAAGCGGTCGCGGGCGGCGTGGACGAGGCCCGCGTGGCCGAGCTCGCCGCGCTGACCGACGCCCACCAGCTCCCGGCCGCGGTGCTCGCCGCCGTCGGCGAGCCCGAGCTGCTGGTCCGCTCCGGCGACGGGGCCGAACCGGACACGACGGCCCGGCTCGTCGGGGCGCTGGCCGGCCGCCGGGTCGTGCTGGTGCTGGACAACTGCGAGCACCTCGTCGACGCGGTCGCCACCCTCGCCGAGTCGTTGCTGCACGCCTGTCCGGGCCTGCGGGTGCTGGCGACGAGCCGGGAGCCGCTCGGCGTGGCGGGCGAGGTGCTGCACCCCGTCGACGCGCTCACACCGGCGGACGCCACGCACCTGTTCGCCGACCGCGCCGCCGCCGTGCGCCCCGGGTTCGCCCTCACCCCGGACGTCGCACCCGCCGTCGACGAGATCTGCCGCAGGCTCGACGGCCAGCCGCTCCCGATCGAGCTGGCGGCCGCGCGACTGCGCACGCTGTCCCCTGCCGAGATCGCCGCGCGCCTCGACGACCGGTTCCGGCTGCTCACGTCGGGCGCCCGCACGGCCCTGCCGCGGCACCAGACCCTACGGGCCGTGGTCGACTGGAGCTGGGACCTGCTCGGCGAGGCCGAACGGGCGGTCGCGCGGCGGCTCGCGGCCTTCGCCGGTGGGGCCACAGCCGCGGCCGCGGAGCGGGTCTGCGCGGGGCCGCCCGTCTCCGGGGACGTGTTCGAGCTGCTCGCGTCGCTGGTCGACAAGTCGATCGTGGTCGCCGTCCCGCAGCCGGACGGCGCGCCGACCCGCTACCGGATGCTGGAGACGATCCGCGAGTACGCCGCCGAGCGCCTCGACGAGGCGGGGGAGCGGGACGCCGCCGAGGCGGCGCACCTCGCGGTGCTGCTGGAGCTCGTCGAGGCCGCCGAGCCGCACCTGCGCCGCGCCGACCAGCTGCCGTGGCTCGCCCGGTTGCGGGCCGAGGCCGAGGAGATCGACGTCGCGCTGCACCGGGCGCTCGCCGCGGGGGATGCGGCGAGCGCGCACCGGATCGTGGCGGCCATGGTGTGGTCGTGGGTCATCCGCGGGCTGTTCGACGACGCGGACCGGTGGCTCGACCTCGTCGCTGCCATGGACGGCCCGGCACCGGCCCGGGCCCGCGCGTTGAACCACGCGCACATGGCCCTCCTGCGCGCCGCCCGGCGGGACTTCGCGCGGGTGCGGGTCGAGATCGACAGCGCGCTCGGCCTGTGCCGGGAGCTGCCGCGGCCGCTGCCTCCGCTGCTCGAGCTGGCCGGTCCGGCCTTCGCGCTGTTCGGCGGGGGCGGCAGCGACGACGTCCGGCGCCTCGCGGCCGAGTCCCACGACCGGTGGGTGCGCGGGTTCGCCCACCAGTTGCTCGCGATGGTGGCGGAGAACGAGGGCGAGGTCGACCGGGAGCGGCTCCTGCTGCGGGTGGCGCACGAGGAGTTCCGGGCCGTCGGCGACCGGTTCGGGCTGGGGATCGTCGTCCACTCGTTGGGCGAGCTGGAGGACGTCGCGGGCCACCACGACGCGGCGGAGGCCGCGTACGACGAGTCCATCGCACTCGCCACGGAGCTGGGCAACGACGACGACCTGCCGCAGTTCCTGGGCAACCGCGCGTTGCTCGCCGCGCGCCGGGGCGACCTCGACGCGGCCCGTGCCCGGCTCCACGAGGCGCTCGCCCGGTACGCGCCCGGGGTGGACGGTGCGTTGCGCATCTCGCTCGCCCACGTCGAGCGGATGGCGGGGAACCTCGACGAGGCCCGGCGCCACCTCGCGGACGTCGACACGGCCGAACGGAAGGGACGCCCGCACCGGATGGCGGCGTGCGCCACCGCGGGGGCCGCGGTCGAGCTGGCGGCGGGCGACCGGGCGGCCGCCCGTGCGCGGCTCGCGATCGCGGCCGAGGCGGCGGCGGACTCCGTCGACGGGCCCGTCGTCGCGGCGGTCGCCGAGGTCGCCGCGGCGCTCGCGCTGGACGAGGGCGACCCGGGGACCGCGGGCCTGCTGCTGGGCGTCGCCGCGATGCAGCGCGGGGCCACCGACGTCGGCAACCCCGAGGTGCTCGCCGCGCACGACCGCGTCCGGGCCGCCATGGGTGCGGGCGCGGACGAGGCCGTGCGGCGGGGCCGGGAACTGCCCCGCGACGAGGGCCTCGCCGCACTGGTCGCGTACGTGGGAGACGCGGCCGGTCAGGTCCGGCGCTGGTAGAGGGTCACCGCGAGCGGCGCGAAGATCGCGATGATCACGGCGGAGGCCAGCAGCGCCGCCGTCGCGTGCCCGGCCACCGGGCCGCCCGTGAACAGCCCGCGCACGGCGTCGGACAGCTTCGACACGGGGTTGAGCTCCACGAACCAGCGCAGCCACGACGGCATCGTCTCGGCGGGGACGAACACGTTGCTGCCGAAGGTGATGGGAAGCATGATCAGCGCGCTGAGGCCCTGCACGGAGCGGGGCTGGCGCACCACCATCGCCAGTGCGGTGAACACCCAGCACAGGCCGAACGCGAACACGGTCACCAGGCCGAGGCCGGCGAGCACGGCCAGGGGGTTGGTGCCGAAGCGGAACCCGAGGAGCACGCCCAGCCCGAGCATGATGAGCCCGGACGTCAGGTACCGGACGAGATCGGCCCCGATCGCGCCCAGCAACGGCGCCGAGCGGGCGATCGGGAGGCTGCGGAACCGGTCGAAGATGCCCGTGCTGAGGTCGTCGGCGAGTGCCACGCCGGTGCCGGCGGACGCGAACACGAACGTCTGCACGAGGACCCCGGGCAGGGCGAAGTTCAGGTACGTCGCGGTGTCGCCGGAGATCGCGCCGCCGAAGACGTAGACGAACAGCAGCAGGAAGATCACCGGCTGCAGGGTGACGTCGAGCAGCGCCTCCGGCGAGTGGATCGTCTTGACGATGCCGCGCCGGGCGAGGGTGGCGCCGTGGCGCAGCGCCGACGGCACGCGGGGCGCGGCCGGTGCCGGGGGCGGGGTCGTCACTGCGTTCCGGCGTGCGGCCTCGGTCGTGGTGGTCATGCGGCCTCCGGTTCGGAGTCGGTGTCCGGGTCGTTCTCCGCGGCGTGCCCGGTGATGGTCAGGAAGACGTCGTCGAGGCTCGGTAGCCGCAGGCCCAGCTCCGCGACCGGGATCCAGCTCTCGTCGAGCCGTGCCCCGAGCCGGTGCAGCAGCCCGGTGTCGGCGGAGGGCAGGACCAGCTCGCCCGCCGCGTCCACGACCGGCTCGAGGTCCGGTGCCTGCTCGGCGACCAGCGCGGCGACGCGGGGGAGGTCCTCGCGGTACAGCGGGCGGACGTGCAGGCGCTGGCCCCCGACCTCGGCCTTCAGCGTGGCCGGGGTGCCGGCGGCGATCACGCGGCCGCGGTCGAGCACGACGAGGTCGTCGGCGAGCTGGTCGGCCTCCTCCAGGTACTGGGTGGTGAGCAGCACCGTGACGCCGTCGGCGACGAGCGCGCGGACCGCGTCCCACACCTCGCCGCGGTGCCGCGGGTCGAGCCCGGTGGTCGGCTCGTCGAGGAACAGCACCTCGGGGCGGCCGACGAGGCTGACCGCGAGGTCGAGCCGGCGGCGCATGCCGCCCGAGTAGGTGCGCACGAGCCGGCCCGCGGCCTCGGTGAGGCCGAACCGGCCGACCAGCTCGGCGGCCCTGGCCTTGGCCGCGCGGCGCGGCAGGTCGAGCAGGCGGCCGACGAGCACGAGGTTGTCGGTGCCGGACAGCGCGTCGTCGACGGCCGCGTACTGGCCGGTGAGGCCGATCAGGGAGCGGACGGCCGGTGCGTCGTGCACCACGTCGCGCCCGAGGATGCGCGCGCGCCCGGCGTCGGGGCGCAGGAGGGTGGTCAGCACCCGCACCGACGTCGTCTTGCCGGAGCCGTTCGGGCCGAGCAGGCCGAGCACGGTGCCGCGGCGGGCGGAGAAGTCGACGCCGGCGAGCGCGGTCGTGTCCGCGAAGCGCTTCACCAGGCCCTCGGCCTGGATGACTGGTTGCATGTCGACGAGACTGCGGGACGGCGCTGACAACCCGGCGACATTCCGCTGACAGAGCCGGGTGGACGCGGGGCGGCCCGGCACTGGTACCCTCCGGAATGCGACCACCCTGTCGCGCGTTGTTGGGCGTGTCAGGGCGACAAGCGGAGCCCCGCTCCCACCCGCCATCTCGAAGGTGTCCGGGTCCGGTCCGCCGGTGAGCCACAGGCTCCGCCGGCGTATCACGGGTCTTCGTTTTTCGTCGCGCACAGCGCTGTACCAACTGCAGTGACGTCGATACGAGGAGACCCCATCAGCACAGAGACGCGCATCAACGACCGCATCCGCGTTCCCGAGGTCCGCCTGGTCGGGCCGAACGGGGAGCAGGTCGGCATCGTGCGCATCGAGGACGCCCTGCGGCTCGCGCAGGAGGCCGAGCTCGACCTCGTCGAGGTCGCCGCCCAGGCCCGCCCGCCGGTCTGCAAGCTCATGGACTACGGGAAGTTCAAGTACGAGAGCGCGCAGAAGGCCAGGGAGTCCCGCCGCAACCAGCAGCTCACCACGATCAAGGAGCAGAAGCTCCGGCCGAAGATCGACACCCATGACTACGAGACCAAGAAGCGCAACGTCGTGCGCTTCCTCGAGGGTGGCAACAAGGTCAAGGTCACGATCATGTTCCGCGGCCGCGAGCAGTCCCGCCCCGAGCTGGGCTTCCGGCTGCTCCAGCGTCTTGCAGAGGACGTGGCGGAGCTGGGCACGGTCGAGGCCGCGCCCAAGCAGGACGGGCGGAACATGACGATGGTGATCGCTCCGAACAAGAAGCCGGCAGCTCGCCCGCGCGCCACGGCCCCCGCAGCGGGGCCGGCGGACGCGCCGCAGGGCTGACGGCTCCACGGATCGCCCGGTACGACAAGCTCGACGCCCCTGCCCCCGGGGGCGTCAACGGTGAACGGAACAGTCATGCCCAAGAACAAGACGCACAGCGGGATCGCCAAGCGGGTCAAGGTCACCGGCCGGGGCAAGCTGCTGCGCCAGCAGACCGGCCTGCGGCACCGCCTCGAGGTCAAGTCGAGCAAGGAGACGCGCGACCTGTCCCGCGTCGTGCCCGTGAGCAAGGCCGACGTCAAGCGCGTCAAGAAGCTCCTCGGCCGCTGACAGCGGCCCCTCGACGAACCCCTCCCGCCTGACCGGCGCGGCCAACCCGCCGCCGGCCCGACATTAAGGAACACCCTCATGGCACGCGTGAAGCGCGCGGTCAACGCTCAGAAGAAGCGCCGCACCACCCTCGAGCTGGCCAGCGGCTACCGCGGGCAGCGGTCGCGCCTGTACCGCAAGGCGAAGGAGCAGATGCTCCACTCGCTCAACTACGCCTACCGCGACCGCCGCGCCAAGAAGGGCGACTTCCGGCAGCTGTGGATCACCCGCATCAACGCAGCCGCCCGCGCCAACGGCATGACGTACAACCGCTTCATCCAGGGCATCAAGGCCGCGGGTGTCGAGGTCGACCGCAAGAACCTGTCGGAGATCGCCATCAGCGACCCGGCCGCGTTCACCGCGCTCGTCGAGCTCGCCCGCGCGAACGTGCCCTCGCAGAACGGGAGCGCCGCCTGAGCGCTCTGGCACCTGCCGAACCGCCCGGCACCGAACGCACCCCGCGCGTTGTCGCAGCCCGCAAGCTGCTGCGGCGCGCGGGACGTGATCGGGCCGGGCGGTTCCTCGTGGAGGGGGCACAGGCGGTCCGCGAGGCCGTCCGGTACGCCCGGGTGCACGAGCTGTTCGTCACGGCGGCGGCCGCCGAGCGGCATCCCGACCTGGTCGAGGCCGCCGCGGGGGCCGGCGCGCGGACCAGCCTCGTCACCGACACGGCCGCCGGGTCGCTGTCGGACACCGTCACGCCGCAGGGTCTCGTGGCCGTCTGCGACCTGCTCGACGTCCCCGTCGACGCCGCGCTGGGCCGGCACCCGTCGCTCGTGGCCGTGTGCGCCGGCATCGCCGACCCGGGCAACGCCGGCACGGTGATCCGGGTGGCCGACGCCGCGGGCGCCGACGCCGTGCTGCTGGCAGGCGACACCGTCGACCCGCACAACGGCAAGGCGGTGCGCGCCTCCACGGGCAGCGTCTTCCACCTGCCGCTGGCCCGGGACCGCGACGCCACCGCCGTGCTGGACGCCTGCGCCGCCGCCGGCCTCACCGTGCTGGCCGCCGACGCGGCGGGCGAGCTGGACCTGCACGAACCCGCCGCCCGGCCGGTGCTGGCCGGGCCGGTGGCCTGGGTCTTCGGCGGGGAGGCGCACGGTGTGCCCGGGGACCTCGCGGCGCGCGCCGACCACCGCGTCCGCATTCCCATCCACGGCCGGGCGGAGAGCCTGAACCTGGCCGCTGCGGCCGCCGTCTGCCTCTACGCGAGTGCCGCCGCACGTCGCGGATAGGATCCCTTCCACCATGACTGAGAGCACGGACCTCCAGAGCCTGCTGGAGCCCGACGCGCTGAAGGCCGCCGTCGCCGCCGCGGAGCGGGCCTTCGCCGAGGCGTCCGACCTCGCGGAGCTCGCCGCCGTGCGCCCGGCGCACCTGGGCGACCGCGCCCCGATCCTGCTCGCGCGCCGCGAGCTCGGCTCGCTGCCCGGGCCCGACCGAGCCGACGCCGGCAAGCGCGTCAACGCCGCGCGGCAGCAGGCGCAGGAGGCGTTCGACGCCCGCCGCGCCGTGCTCGTCGAGGAACGCGACGCGCGGGTGCTCGCCGAGGAGGCCGTCGACGTCACGCTGCCGTGGGACCGCGTGCCGCGCGGCGCCCGGCACCCGATCACCCAGGTCGCCGAGCACATCGCCGACGTGTTCGTCGCGATGGGCTGGGAGGTGGCCGAGGGCCCCGAGGTCGAGTCGTCCTGGCTGAACTTCGACGCGCTGAACTTCGGCAAGGACCACCCGGCCCGCACGATGCAGGACACCTTCTACCTGGGGGAGTCCGAGCAGTCGGGCACCGTGCTGCGCACCCACACCTCACCGGTGCAGGTCCGCGCGCTGCTGGAGCGGGAGCTGCCGGTGTACGTCGTGTGCCCCGGCCGCACGTTCCGCACCGACGCCCTCGACGCCACCCACACCCCGGTGTTCCACCAGGTCGAGGGCCTCGCCGTCGACCGCGGGATCACGATGGCCCACCTGAAGGGCACCCTCGACGCGTTCGCCCGCGCCATGTTCGGCGCGGAGTCCCGCACCCGGCTGCGGCCGTCGTTCTTCCCGTTCACCGAGCCGTCGGCCGAGGTCGACGTCTGGTTCCCGGAGAAGAAGGGCGGCGCGGGCTGGGTCGAGTGGGGCGGCTGCGGCATGGTCAACCCCAACGTCCTGCGCGCCTGCGGCATCGACCCGGAGGTGCACTCCGGGTTCGCGTTCGGCATGGGACTGGAGCGCACGCTGCAGTTCCGCAACGGCATCCCCGACATGCGCGACATGGTCGAGGGCGACGTGCGGTTCAGCCGCGCGTTCGGCGTCTGAGTCTGCCCGGGAGGGCGAAGAGTGCGTGTTCCGCTGTCCTGGCTCGCCGAGCACATCGGCGAGGCGACCCCATCGGCCGACGACACCGCCGAGGCGTTCGTGCGCGTCGGGCTGGAGATCGAGGACGTCCACGAACCCCCGGAGCTGACCGGGCCGATCGTCGTCGGCCGGGTGCTGGAGTTCGAGGTCCTCGAGGGGCTGAAGAAGCCCATCCGCTGGTGCCAGGTCGACGTCGGCGAGAAGGTGCGCGGCATCATCTGCGGCGCGTCCAACTTCGTGGCGGGCGACCTCGTCGTCGTCGCGCTGCCGGGCGCCGTGCTGCCGGGGCCGTTCCCGATCTCGGCGCGCAAGACCTACGGCCACGTCTCGGACGGCATGATCGCCTCCGCGCGCGAGCTCGGACTCGGCTCCGACCACGCCGGGATCATGGTGCTCCCGCCCGGCACGGCAGAGCCCGGCGCCGACGCCCTGCCGCTGCTCGGGCGCGACGACCCGGTCGTCGAGCTGGCCATCACCCCCGACCGGGGCTACTGCTTCTCGGTCCGCGGGCTCGCCCGCGAGCTGGCAGGCTCCCTCGACGCCGATTTCGCCGACCCCGCCGCCCGGGTCGACGTGCCGGCCGCCGACGGCGACGCATGGCCGGTGGAGCTGCCCGACCCCGGGTGCGCGCGGTTCGTCGCCCGCCGCGTCGACGGCGTCGACCCGGCCGCGCCCTCGCCGTGGTGGATGCAGCGCAGGCTCCTCGCGGCCGGGATGCGCCCGATCTCGCTGATCGTCGACGTCGCCAACTACGTGATGCTCGAGCTCGGCCAGCCGCTGCACACCTACGACGCCAACCGGGTGTCGGGCCCGATCGTCGTGCGCCGCGCCCGGGCGGGGGAGAAGCTCGTCACCCTCGACGACGTCGAGCGCACCCTCGACCCGGACGACCTGCTGATCACCGACGACTCCGGGCCCATCGGGCTCGCGGGCGTCATGGGCGGGGCGTCGACCGAGATCGCCACGGCCGGAGGCCGGTCCGACGGCACAGTGCCGGGCGAGGACGGGCGCATCGACGTCCTCATCGAGGCCGCGCACTTCCAGCAGGCCGTGATCGCGCGCGCCGCACGGCGGCACAAGCTGCCGTCGGAGGCGTCGAAGCGGTTCGAGCGGGTGGTCGACCCGCAGCTGCCGCCGGTGGCCGCCGAGCGGGCGGCGCAGCTGCTCGTCGAGCACGGGGGTGGCACCCTCGCCGCGGGCCGCACCGACGCCGGCGCCGCGCCCCGGCAGACGCCCGTCCGGATGCCGATCAACCTGCCCGACGAGGTGGCGGGCGTCGCGTACGCGCCGGGCGTCACCGTCCGGCGGCTCTCGCAGATCGGCTGCGCCGTTGACCTGGTCACCGGTGACGACGGCCGCGCCCGGGTCGTCGCGCTCCCGCCGTCGTGGCGACCCGACCTCGCCCAGCCCGCCGACCTGGTGGAGGAGGTGCTGCGCCTGGAGGGCTACGACGTGATCCCGTCGGTGCTGCCCGCCGCGCCCGCCGGCCGCGGGCTCACCCCGGGCCAGCAGCGCCGCCGCGCCGTGTCGCGGGCCCTCGCCGAGGCCGGGTACGTCGAGGTGCTGCCGTTCCCGTTCGTCGGGCCCGCCGCGTGGGACGCGTTCGGGCTGGCGGCCGACGACGTGCGCCGCCGCACCGTGCCCGTGCTCAACCCGCTCGACGCCGAGCGCGCCGAGCTCGCCACCACGCTGCTGCCGGGGCTCCTCGACACGCTGGTGCGCAACCGATCCCGCGGCGCCGCCGACCTCGCGCTGTACCACGTCGGGCAGGTCGTGCTGCCACACGCCGAGCCGAAGCCGATGCCCGACCCGGACGTCACCGGCCGCCCGTCCGACGCCGAGCTGGCGCAGATCGAGGCCGCCCTGCCGGCGCAGCCGCTGCACGTCGCGGCGGTGCTCGCCGGCGAGCGCGAGGCGCGCGGATGGTGGGGACCGGGTCGCGCGGCCGGGTGGGCCGACGCCGTGCAGGCCGCCCGGCTCGTCGGGCAGGCGGCGGGCGTCGAGCTGCGGGTCACCGCGGCCACGCTGGCGCCGTTCCACCCCGGCCGGTGTGCCGCGCTGCGCGTCGGGGACTGGGTCGTCGGCCACGCGGGCGAGCTGCACCCGAAGGTCGTGGAGGCCCTCGGGCTGCCGGAGCGCACCTGCGCCATGGAGCTGGACCTCGACGCGATCCCCCTGGACGACCGCAGGCCCGTGCCGAAGGTGTCGCCGTACCCGCCGATCGCGGTCGACGTCGCGCTGGTGGCCGACGCCGGGGTGCCGGCCGCCGACATCGCCGACACCCTCCAGGACGGGGGCGGCGACCTCCTCGAGGACGTCCGGCTCTTCGACGTCTACACCGGTGAGCAGGTCGGCGAGGGCCGGCGGTCGCTGGCGTTCACCCTCCGGTTCCGCGCGCCCGACCGCACGCTGACCAGCGAGGAGGCCAACGAGGCCCGCGACGCGGCGGTGGCGCTCGCCGGACGGCGGTACGGGGCGAGCCTGCGCGTCTGACGCCGCGCGGCCCGATCCGGTGAGTCCGGCCCCGCGGCACGATCCTTCCGAGGTCACGATCGACGCCCTCCGGAGGACGATGAGGCGGATCCCGGAGCGATCAGTGGCGCATGATCGATACGAGTTCGGCGCGATGGCCCTTCGGAGGGCCGAAACCCGGATCTCTGAACGATCAGAGCCGCGTCGCGAACGATCAGAGCTGCGTCGCCGGCCCGCGTCAGGCGCCGAGGTGGCGCAGTGCCTCGCGCCGGGAGAGCGGTGACAGGTCCGGGTGCTCGGCGACGAACGCGCGGACCCAGCCCGGGTCGGTGCGGGCGTGCTGGCGCAGTGCCCAGCCGATGCCCTTGCGGAGGAAGAAGTCGGGGTCGGCGATGTTGGCCTCGATCGCCTCGGTGAGCAGCGCGGTATCGGTGTCGCCGCCGGCCTGGAGCTGGCAGATCACGGACGTGCGGCGCAGCCAGCGGTCCGGGTCGGTGATCCACCCGCGGACCACGGGGCGCAGGGACCCGGGGTGCGCCCGCAGGAGCGGGCCGATCCGGCGGCTCGCGATCTCGTCGGTGAAGTCCCACCATGCACCCGTGACGACGAGGTGGCGCAGCAGCGGCACCCAGGACGGGTCGAGCCACGCCGCGTGGCGCCGGAGCCCGGTGAGCGAGAGGGCCAGGTAGCGCTCCTCGCGGAACTCCGCGCCGTCCCACAGCTCGCGCACGACGGCATCCAGCGTCGCGGCGTCGGCGAGCGGGTGCGCGGCGACGGCCGCCTTCAGGAGCCGCTCCCGGGCCGGTTTCGGGACACCGCGGAACGGCATCGCGGACTTCATGTACTGCTGCATCTCGGGGGCCGCGGCCGGGTCGGCCACGGCGGCGAGATCGGCCCGCAGCCGCGTGACGATCGGGTGCACGCCCCGGACGGTACGGCTCGGAAATGTCGGTGACCCGCCTCACCCTTCGCGTGGGAGAAGGGGGACGAGATGAACGTGCTCGTGGCCACGGCCGCCACCCAGGGCGACCGGCCGAACGACTACCACCACTGCATCGAGGGCGAGCTGGTGCGGATCAACGAGGTGTGCGCCCGCGGCCGCGGCGACCCGGACGGCGGCTGCGGCTGCGGGCGCGGGTTCGGCGGGCTCAACTCGCACCGGGCCACCACCACCGCGCGGATCGCCGAGGTGCCGCTCTCGCTCGCGGAGTACGCGTTGGCCATCCGGTCCAGCCTCCAGCAGCAGGGCTGGAACCCGTGCGCCGACTGCGCGATGTCGGAGGCCGTCGACCTGGCCGCGCTGGTCCTGGGTTGGCCCGCCGGCTCGGTCGTCGAGCGACGGCTCGACGAGCTCGTGGTCCGCTGCCTCGCCGACACGGGCTAGGAGCGCGCTCCGCCGGGTGGCGCCGGTCGGGTGGCGCCGGGTCAGGTGGCGCGGTCGAACGTGCGGGCCCAGCCCCGCACGTGGTCGAGCAGCTCGGGCGGGGACACCACCTCGAAGTCCGCGCCGATCGCGCCGAGCAGCATGGCCGGCCAGTCGAGCGAGTCCACGCGCATCTGCAGCCGGCACCGCCCGTCGCCGGTGTCGTCGGCGGTGCCCCAGCGGTCCACCATCTTCCGCACCGTCGCGGTGGGCGCGTCGACCAGCACCTCAACGGTCCAGCCGGGCACCTGCTCGGTCGATGCACGCACGAACGCGGCGGCGTCCTCCGCGGGCAGCGTGCGGGGTAGGAACCGGGCGCCGGTTGCCCGGGGAGCGTCGATCCGGTCGACGCGGAAGCTGCGCCAGTCGTGCCGCGTCAGGTCGTAGGCGACGAGGTACCAGCGGCGGCCGAGCGACACGAGCCTGAGCGGCTCGACGTGCCGGTCGGTGCGCTCGCCGGACCTCGCGCTGTAGGCGAACTCGAGCCGCTCGGTGTCCCGGCACGCCTGCGCGAGGGCGGTGAGCACGGCCGGGTCGGTGCTGGGCGCGGCGCCGCCCCAGGTCACCGGCACCGTCATGGCCCGCAGCGCGTCCACGCGGCGCCGCAGCCGCGGCGGCATCACCTGCACCACCTTGGTGAGCGCCCGCACCGACGACTCGGCGATGCCGGCAACCCCGCCCTGTGCGGCGGCCTGCAACCCGACGGCGAGCGCCACGGCCTCCTCGTCGTCCAGCACGAGCGGCGGGAGCGCGGCGCCGGCCGCGAGCTGGTAGCCGCCGTCGACGCCGCGGCTCGCCTCCACGGGGTAGCCGAGCTCGCGGAGTCGGTCGATGTCGCGGCGCAGCGTCCGCACGGACACGCCGAGCCGGTCGGCCAGCTCCGGGCCCGGCCAGTACCGGTGTGTCTGCAGCAGGGACAGCAGCCGCAGCGTCCGCGAGCTCGTGTTCGCCATGGCCTCAGATTCTCCCGAATTGAGGTCAGAAAGTGGCACTTGAGGCCATAACGTAGTCCTCGACAGCACCGATACGGAGAGGCGGAACCGATGACCAGCCCGACCCAGCAGGAGGCCCCCGAGATGACCACCGCGCTGACCGGCGAGCGTGCCGACATCCTGGAGACGCTCAGGGTGCACCGGCAGTTCCTGCGCCACACCGTGCAGGGGCTCACCGACGACCAGGCCCGGCAGCGCACCACGACGAGCGAGCTGACCCTCGGCGGGCTGATCAAGCACGTCGCCGAGACCGAGTCGGGCTGGGTGGACTTCATCCTCGACGGCCCCGACGCGATGGGCGGCGGCGACGTCGACTGGAGCGAGCCCAGCCCGGAGCTGGTCGAGCGGTACGAGAAGGGCTTCCAGCTGCTCCCCGACGAGACCCTGGAGGGCGTGCTCGCCCGCTACGACGAGGTCGCCCGGCGCACCGACGAGCTGGTGGCCACCATCGACCTCGACCTGTCGCACCCGCTGCCCGAGGCGCCGTGGTTCCCGAAGGGCGCCACGCGGACGGTGCGGCGGGCTTTCCTGCACATCGTCGCCGAGACGGCCCAGCACGCCGGGCACGCCGACATCATCAGGGAGTCCCTGGACGGGCAGAAGACGATGGGCTGAGCCTGGTGGTCCCCGCCCGATGGAGTGTGTGTTGCCGAATCGGCCGCCGTGGCCGGCGCCGGCGATGAGACCGGGCTTGGGCCGGATCACCGTCCCGCTTCACGCATCCCGTCGACGGGCCGCGTAGGCGACACGAGTCGCGTGGCTGACAGGTGGTTCGGGGCCAGCCCGCAACTGCGCCGCACATGGGCGGGCGGCGGCCGCTGATCAGCACGAACGTGGCATGGATCGCAGGGGTGCGGCTCGTGTCACGATCCCGTCGACCGGCGAGGTTTGCATCGGCTTGCGCCGGCGTGCATAGTCATACGCATGGCGCGGGTAGCGGTAGCAGGCGCGAGCGGGTACGCCGGGGGAGAGCTCCTCCGGCTCCTGCTCGCGCATCCGGACGTGGAGATAGGGACCCTCACGGCGGGCGGGAGCGCGGGCACGCGCCTGGGGGCGCACCAGCCCCACCTGCTCCCGCTGGCCGACCGCGTGCTGGAGGACACGACACCGGCCACGCTCGCCGGGCACGACGTCGTCTTCCTCGCGTTGCCGCACGGCAAGTCCGCGGAGCTCGCCGCACAGCTCGGCGATGACACCGTGGTGATCGACTGCGGTGCGGACCACCGGCTCGCCGACCCGGCCGCGTGGGAGCGCTGGTACGGCGGCACCCACGCCGGGAGCTGGCCGTACGGCCTGCCCGAGCTGCCCGGAGCGCGGGATGCACTCCGGGGCGCGAAGCGGGTCGCCGTCCCCGGCTGCTACCCGACGGCCGTGAGCCTGGCCATGGCCCCGGCGTTCGCCGCCGGGATCGTGGAGCCCGAGGTCGTCGTCACGGCGGTCACCGGGACGTCGGGTGCGGGCAAGTCGCTCAAGCCGCACCTGCTCGGTGCCGAGGTGATGGGCTCGCTGTCCGCCTACGGGGTGGGCGGCGTGCACCGGCACACGCCGGAGATGGTGCAGAACCTGTCCGCGGCGGCCGGCGCGGCCGTCTCGGTGAGCTTCACCCCCGTCCTGGCTCCGTTGCCGCGCGGCATCCTCGCCACCTGCACGGCCCGCACGCAGACGTCGGCGGCCGAGGCGGTCGAGGTGTACGCGAAGGCATACGCCGACGAGCCGTTCGTGCACCTCCTCCCGGAGGGCAGCTGGCCGGCCACCGCGTCCACCCTGGGCGCCAACACGGTCCACCTGCAGGTCACGGTCGATCCGGACGCCGGCAGGCTGGTCGTGGTCGCCGCGATCGACAACCTGACCAAGGGCACCGCCGGCGGCGCCATCCAGTGCATGAACCTGGCGCTCGGCCTGTCCGAGACCTCGGGCCTGCCGATCGCGGGGGTCGCTCCGTGAGCGAGCTCGCGAGCGAACCATCGGCACAGGGCGTCACGCAGCCCCAGGGCTTCCGGGCCTCCGGCGTGGTCGCCGGGATCCGCAACGGCGAGGGCCCCGACCTCGCCCTCGTCGTCAACGACGGCCCCCAGCACGCCGCGGCGGGCGTCTTCACCCGCAACAAGGTCAAGGCCGCCCCGGTCCTGTGGTCGGAGCAGGTGCTCACCACGGGCAGGCTGCGCGCGGTCGTGCTCAACGCGGGCAACGCCAACGCCTGCACCGGCCCGGAGGGCTTCCAGACCGCCCATGCCACCGCGGAGAAGGCCGCCGAGCTGCTCGGCTGCGGCGCCGTGGAGGTGGCGGTCTGCTCGACCGGCCTCATCGGCTCGCAGCTGCCGCGCGACGACGTCCTCGAGGGCGTCGCCGCCGCGCACGCCGCACTGGGTGCCGACGCCGCCGCGGGCCTGGCCGCCGCCACCGCGGTCATGACCACCGACACCGTCGCCAAGCAGGTCGGGCACGCCGACCCGGCGGGCTGGACGATCGGCGGTTTCACCAAGGGCGCCGGGATGATCGCGCCGTCGATGGCCACGACGCTCACGGTCGTCACCACCGACGCCGTGGTCGACGCCCCCGTGCTCGACGAGGCGCTGCGCGCCGCGGTGCGGGTGAGCTTCGACCGGCTCGACATCGACGGCTGCATGTCCACCAACGACACGGTGCTGCTGCTCGCGTCGGGCGCGTCCGGGGTCGTCCCCGACACCGCGGCGTTCAGGGCCGTGCTCACCGACCTGTGCAAGGACATGGCGCGGCAGATGCAGGCCGACGCCGAGGGTGTCACGAAGCGGATCGCGGTGCGCGTCGCGGGCGCGGCCACCGAGGACGACGCCGTCACGATCGCCCGCACGGTGGCCCGCGACAGCCTCGTCAAGACCGCGCTCTTCGGTTCCGACCCGAACTGGGGCCGGATCGCGGCCGCCGTCGGCTACTCCGACGCCGCGGTCGACCCGGACCGGATCGACGTCACGATCAACGGGGTGCTGCTCTGCCGCGGCGGGGTGGCCGCGGGCGACCGAGCCGCCGTCGACCTCAAGGGCGCGGACATCGTCGTCGAGGTCGTGCTCGGCCTCGGCGACGGCGAGGCCGAGATCCTCACCACCGACCTGTCCCACGGCTACGTGGAGGAGAACAGTGCGTACTCCTCTTGAGGCCCGGCTCGAGCGCGCGGGTGAGAAGGCCGGCGTCCTCGCCGAGGCGCTGCCGTGGCTGCAGCGGTTCCACGACAAGGTCGTCGTCGTCAAGTACGGCGGCAACGCCATGGTCGACGAGGAGCTCAAGCAGGCGTTCGCCCAGGACATGGTGTTCCTGCGCCTCGCCGGCATCCACCCGGTCGTGGTGCACGGCGGGGGCCCGCAGATCACCGCGATGCTCGACCGGCTCGGCCTGCCCGCCGAGTTCCGCGGCGGCCTGCGCGTCACCACGCCGGAGACGATCGACGTCGTGCGGATGGTGCTGGTCGGCCAGGTCGGCCGGGAGCTCGTCGGGCTGATCAACCAGCACGGCCCGTACGCCGTGGGCCTGTCCGGCGAGGACGCCCACCTGTTCACCGCCCAGAAGCGCACGGCGCTCGTCGACGGCGAGGCGGTCGACATCGGCCTGGTCGGCGACGTGGTGCACGTCAACCCGGACGCAGTGCTCGACATCGTCAGGGCCGGGCGGATCCCGGTGGTCGCCGGCGTCGCGCCGGACGTCGACGGCACCGTCTACAACATCAACGCCGACAGCGCGGCCGCCGCGCTGGCGGCGAGCCTCGGCGCCGCGAAGCTCGTGGTGCTCACCGACGTGGCGGGGCTGTTCGCGAACTACCCCGACCCGGAGTCGGTGATCAGCGCGCTCACCGCCGACGAGCTGGAGCCGATGCTGCCCGGCCTGGCGAGCGGCATGGCGCCGAAGATGGAGGCCTGTCTCCGGGCGGTGCGCGGTGGCGTGCCGCAGGCCCACGTGATCGACGGGCGGATGCCGCACTCGGTGCTGCTCGAGGTCTTCACCTCCGAAGGAGTCGGAACGATGGTGACCCCATGAGTGAGCTCGCGAACGAATCGTCGGCGCAGGGTGACCTGACGCAGCGGTGGCAGGCCGCGATGATGGACAACTACGGCACGCCGCCGCTCACGCTCGTGCGCGGCACGGGCGCCGAGGTGTGGGACGCCGCCGGCAAGCGCTACCTCGACCTGGTCAGCGGCATCGCCGTCAACGCGCTCGGGCACGCGCACCCCGCCGTCGTCGAGGCCGTCACGCAGCAGATGCAGACGCTCGGCCACACGTCCAACCTCTACATCACCGAGCCGCCGCTCGAACTGGCGGAGAAGCTGCTCGAGCTGATCGGGGAGCCCGGCCGGGTCGTCTTCTCCAACTCCGGCGCCGAGGCCAACGAGGCCGCGTTCAAGATGGCGCGCCGCACCGGCCGGTCGAAGATCATCGCCTGTGAGAACGCGTTCCACGGCCGCACGATGGGGGCGCTCGCCCTCACCGGCCAGGAGCCGAAGCGGGCGCCGTTCTACCCGATGACGCCGGGCGTGGAGCACGTGCCGTACGGCGACGTGGCCGCGCTGGAGGCGGCCGTCGACGCCGACACGGCCGCGGTGTTCCTGGAGCCGATCCTCGGTGAGGCCGGCGCGGTCAACCCGCCGGAGGGCTACCTCGCCGCGGCGCGGCGGATCACCGAGGAGCACGGCGCCCTGCTCGTGCTCGACGAGGTGCAGACCGGCATCGGGCGCACCGGCTCGTGGTTCGCGTTCCAGCAGGCCGGTGTGGTGCCCGACGTCGTGACGCTGGCCAAGGGCCTCGCGGGCGGCCTGCCGATCGGCGCCTGCATCGGCCTGGGCGCCGCGGGCGACCTCCTCACGCCCGGCCAGCACGGCACGACGTTCGGCGGCAACCCGGTGGTCGCGGCCGCGGCGCTCGCCGTGCTGCGCACGATCGCCGCCGAGGGCCTGCTGGAGCACGTCACGCAGGTCGGCAAGGAGATCGCGACCTCGGTCGAGGCGCTGGGCCACCCGCTCGTCGACGGGGTCAGCGGCGCCGGCCTGCTGATCGGCATCGGCCTGCGCAAGCCCGTGTCCACCGCGGTGGCGACGGCGGCGCGCGCCGGCGGGTTCCTCGTCAACAACGCGGTGCCGGACCGGACCCGGCTGGTCCCGCCGCTCGTGCTCACCTCCGAGCAAGCCCAGGAGTTCCTCGCGGCCTTCCCGAAGTTCCTGGATGCGGCGAACGATGACTAGGCACCTCCTCCGCGACGACGACCTCACACCCGACGAGCAGTGGGAGATCCTCGACCTCGCCGACGCGATGAAGGCCGACCGGTACGCCCACCGCCCGCTCGCAGGCCCGCGCCCGGTCGCCGTGCTGTTCGACAAGGCCTCCACCCGCACCCGGCTGTCGTTCGAGGCCGGGATCGCGCAGCTGGGCGGGCACCCCCTGATCGTCGACGCCCGGTCCAGCCAGATGGGCCGCGGCGAGACGATCGGCGACACCGCCCGGATGCTGTCGCGCTTCGTCGACGCGATCGTGTGGCGCACCGGCGACCAGTCCCGGATCGAGGAGATGGCCGCCGCCGCGACGGTGCCGGTCGTCAACGCGCTCACCGACCAGTTCCACCCCTGCCAGGTGCTCGCGGACCTGCAGACCGTCCGCGAGCGGTTCGGGCGCCTCGCCGGGCTCACGCTGACCTACCTCGGCGACGGCGCCAACAACATGGCCCACTCGCTGCTGCTCGGCGGCGCCACCGCCGGGCTGCACGTCCGGATCTGCGCGCCGGAGGGCTTCCAGCCCGACGGTGGCGTGCTGCGCGACGCGAAGAACCGGGCGTCCGACACCGGTGGCGGCGTGGAGCTGGTCGCCGACCCGCACGCCGCGGTCGACGGCGCCGACGTGGTGGTCACCGACACGTGGGTCTCGATGGGTCAGGAGCACGACGGCCTCGACCGGGCGGGGCCGTTCCGGCCGCTGCAGGTCAACGCGGCACTGCTGGAGCGGGCCGCGCCGGGCGCGATCGTGCTGCACTGCCTGCCGGCCCACCGGGGCGACGAGATCACCGACGAGGTGCTGGACGGTCCGCGCAGCGCCGTCTGGGACGAGGCCGAGAACCGGCTGCACGCACAGAAGGCACTGCTCTCGTGGTTGCTCCGACGAGCATGACCACGGGAACGCGCGCGGCCCGGCAGGCCCGGATCGTCGAGCTGATCCGGGACCGGGCCGTGCACAGCCAGACCGAGCTGCTCGCCCTGCTGGAGGACGACGGGATCGCCACCACGCAGGCCACGCTGTCGCGCGACCTCGACGAGCTGGGCGCGCTCAAGGTCCGCGGCGCCTACGTGATCCCCGACGACGGCAGCCCGGTGCGCGGCGTCGAGGGCGGCACCGCCCGGCTGGCGCGGTTGCTGGGGGAGGTGCTCACGTCCGCGGACGCGAGTGGGAACCTTGCGGTCCTGCGCACCCCGCCCGGTGCGGCCCAGTACCTGGCGAGCGCGCTCGACCGCGCTGCCCTGAACTACATCGTCGGCACGATCGCGGGCGACGACACACTCCTGGTCGTGGCCCGAGAGCCCCTCACCGGTGCCGAACTCGTCGCGCGCCTGCGTGACCTCTGACCGCGAACTCCTCCGACTGCGAACTCCTCCGACTGCGAACTCTGAGCAAGGAGCCCCAAGCCGTGAGCAAGGTCCTGACCTCCCTCCCCAAGGGTGAGCGCATCGGCATCGCCTTCTCCGGGGGCCTCGACACCTCCGTGGCGGTCGCGTGGATGCGCGACAAGGGCGGGATCCCGTGCACCTACACCGCCGACCTCGGCCAGTACGACGAGGCGGACATCTCCGGCGTCCCCGCCCGGGCGAAGCAGTACGGCGCGGAGATCGCCCGCGCGGTCGACATCAAGCCGCAGCTGGTCGAGGAGGGCCTTGCGGCGCTCGCGTGCGGCGCCTTCCACATCCGCTCCGGGGGCCGGACGTACTTCAACACCACGCCGCTCGGCCGCGCGGTCACCGGGACGCTGCTGGTGCGGGCGATGCAGGCCGACGACGTGAACATCTGGGGCGACGGCTCGACGTTCAAGGGCAACGACATCGAGCGGTTCTACCGCTACGGCCTGCTGGCCAACCCCGAGCTGCGCATCTACAAGCCGTGGCTCGACGCCGACTTCGTGCAGGAGCTCGGCGGCCGCGACGAGATGAGCCGGTGGCTCACCGCGCACGGCCTGCCGTACCGGGACTCGGCCGAGAAGGCGTACTCCACCGACGCCAACATCTGGGGCGCCACCCACGAGGCCAAGACGCTCGAGCACCTCGACGTGTCCCTCGAGACGGTCGAGCCGATCATGGGTGTCAAGTTCTGGGACCCGTCGGTGCAGATCGAGACCGAGGACGTCGCCATCACGTTCGAGGCCGGGTACCCGGTGGCCATCAACGGCAGGCGGTTCGCCGACAACGTCGCCCTCGTCCTGGAGGCCAACCGGATCGGTGGGCGCCACGGCCTGGGCATGTCCGACCAGATCGAGAACCGGATCATCGAGGCGAAGTCGCGCGGCATCTACGAGGCACCCGGGATGGCGCTGCTCTTCGCCGCCTACGAGCGGCTGCTCAACGCGATCCACAACGAGGACACCGTCGCCAACTACCACAACGAGGGCCGCAAGCTCGGCAGGCTGCTCTACGAGGGGCGGTGGCTGGACCCGCAGGCGCTGATGGTGCGCGAGTCGATCCAGCGCTGGGTCGCCTCGCTCGTGACCGGCACCGTGACGCTGCGGCTGCGCCGCGGCGACGACTACACGATCCTCGACACGCAGGGGGCCGGCTTCTCCTACCACCCCGACCGGCTCTCCATGGAGCGCGTCGAGAACGCCGCCTTCGGGCCCGTGGACCGGATCGGCCAGCTCACGATGCGCAACCTCGACATCGCCGACTCCCGCGCCAAGCTGGAGGCCTACGCCGGGCAGCCGCACGAGCAGGGCACGGTGCTCGTCGAGCACGGCACGCTCTTCGGGGAGCTGCCCGCGGGCGGCTTCGACCGGATCGCCGCGGACGACGAGGCGGGCGACCGCGACTCCGAGAGGTCGCTCGACGACGTCGCGCTGGAAGCGGGTACCGACTGATGGCCCGCTCGACGGGTCTGTGGGGCGGCCGGTTCACCTCCGGCCCCGCCGACGCGCTGGCGGCGCTGTCGAAGTCCACCCAGTTCGACTGGCGCCTCGCGCCGTACGACCTGCGGGCCTCGATGGCGCACGCCCGCGTGCTGCACCGCGCCGGGCTGCTCACCGACGACGAGCTGGCCGGCATGCTCGACGCGCTCGCCAAGCTCGCCGCCGACGTCGAGTCCGGGGCCTTCGGCCCGGCACCCGACGACGAGGACGTGCACTCCGCGCTCGAGCGCGGCCTGATCGAACGGGCCGGGCCGGAACTGGGCGGCAAGCTGCGTGCCGGCCGATCGCGCAACGACCAGGTCGCCACGCTGTTCCGGATGTGGCTGCGGGACGCGGCCCGCCGGGTCGGCGCCGGCGTGCTGGACGTCGTCGACGCGCTCGTCGCGCAGGCGGACGCGCACCTCGACGCGCCCATGCCCGGCCGCACCCACCTGCAGCACGCGCAGCCCGTACTGCTCGCGCACCACCTCGCCGCGCACGCGCACGCCCTGCTGCGCGACGTCGACCGGCTGCGCGACTGGGACCGTCGGGCGGCCGTCTCCCCGTACGGGTCGGGCGCCCTCGCCGGTTCCTCGCTCGGGCTCGACCCGGAGGCCGTCGCCGCCGAGCTGGGCTTCCACTCGTCGTCGGCGAACTCGATCGACGGCACCGCGTCCCGGGACTTCGCAGCCGAGGCCGCGTTCGTGCTGGCCATGGTGGCGGTCGACCTGTCCCGGATCGCCGAGGAGGTGATCGTCTGGGCGACGGCGGAGTTCTCCTACGTCACGCTCGACGACGCCTTCTCCACCGGCAGCTCGATCATGCCGCAGAAGAAGAACCCGGACGTCGCGGAGCTGGCGCGCGGGAAGGCCGGCCGGCTCATCGGCAACCTGTCCGGGCTGCTGGCCACGCTCAAGGGCCTCCCGCTGGCGTACAACCGCGACCTGCAGGAGGACAAGGAGCCGCTGTTCGACTCGGTCGAGCAGCTGGAGCTGCTGCTCCCGGCCGTCGCCGGCATGGTGGGCACGCTCACGTTCCACACCGACCGGCTGGCCGCGCTGGCCCCGGCGGGCTTCACGCTCGCCACCGACATCGCCGAGTGGCTGGTGCGCCAGGGGGTGCCGTTCCGCGTGGCGCACGAGGCCGCGGGTGGCTGCGTTCGCGCGGCCGAGGCCCGTGGCGTCGGGCTCGAGGACCTCACCGACGCCGAGCTGGCCGCCGTCCACCCGGCCCTGAACCCGGATGTGCGCGCCGTGCTCACCGTGGCAGGCTCGATCGCGTCCCGGGCCGCCCGCGGCGGCACCGCGGGAGCCCGCGTGGCCGAGCAGCTCGCCGAGCTGCGCACCACCGCCGCCGCCGCGCGGCAGGCCCTTTCCGAGACTGGAGGATCATCATGACCACGCCGGGGCTGGACGACGCCCGTGCCGCCTACGAGAAGCTCCAGGCCGAGGGCATGAAGCTCGACCTCACCCGGGGCAAGCCGTCGGCCGAGCAGCTCGACCTCGCGACCCCGCTGCTCGCCCTGCCGGGCGCCGACGACTTCCGCGCCGCGGACGGCACCGACACCCGCAACTACGGCGGCCTCCACGGCCTCCCCGAGCTGCGGGAGATCTTCGCGCCGTTCCTGCAGGTGCCCGTCGAGCAGCTGGTGGCATCGGGCAACTCCAGCCTCGAGCTGATGCACGACACGCTCGTCCACGCGCTGCTGTCCCCCCTCCCGGACGGCGAGCGGCGCTGGGTGGACGAGGAGCGGGTCGTCTTCCTCGCCCCCGTCCCCGGCTACGACCGGCACTTCGGCGTGTGCGAGCGGCTCGGGATCGAGCTGGTGCCGGTGCCGATGACCGACGACGGCCCGGACATGGACGTCGTCGAGGAGCTGGTGGCCGCCGACCCCACGGTCAAGGGCATCTGGTGCGTGCCGAAGTACTCCAACCCCACGGGCGCGGTGTACTCCGACGACACCGTGCGCAGGCTCGCGGCCATGCCGGCGGCGGCGCCGGACTTCCGGATCATCTGGGACAACGCGTACACCGTGCACCACCTCACCGAGGACGAGGTGGAGATCGCCGACGTGCTGGCGCTCGCGGCCGAGGCGGGCAACCCGAACCGCCCGTTCGTGATCGGGTCCACGTCGAAGATCACGCTGGCCGGCGCGGGCGTGGCGTTCCTCGGCGCGTCCGCGGAGAACATCGACTGGTGGATCCGGCTCACCTCGAAGCGCACGATCGGCCCGGACAAGACCAACCACCTGCGCCACGTGCGGTTCCTGCGCGACGCCGACGGCCTGCGCGCGTACATGCGCAAGCACCGCGAGATCATCGCGCCGAAGTTCGCCGCGGTGGACGAGGTGCTCACCCGCGAGTTCGCCGACAACCCCGGCGTGGAGTGGTCGAAGCCGGCAGGCGGCTACTTCGTCACGCTGACCGTGCCGGAGGGCACCGCCACCGAGATCGTCCGGCTCGCCGGGGACGCGGGGCTGGCGCTCACGCCTGCGGGGGCCACGCACCCTGGTGGTGAGGACCCGCAGGACAGCATTATCCGGATCGCGCCGACGTTCCCGCCGCTGCCCGAGGTGCGCAAGGCCATGGAGGGCGTGGCGGTGTGCGTGCGCCTGGCGCTCGCCCAGAAGTGACGCAGCTTCTCCCGCGGGAGGAGCTCGCCGTCGACGTCGTCGAGGCGGCCGTGCGGCTGCTCGGCTGCACGGTGGTCTCGGACACACCCGAGGGCCCGGTGGCCGTCCGGCTCGTCGAGGTGGAGGCCTACCGCGGTCGCGACGACCCGGCATCGCACAGCTACCGGGGGCGCACCCCGCGCAACGCGGTGATGTTCGGGCCGGCCGGGCACCTGTACGTCTACTTCGTCTACGGGATGCACTTCTGCGTGAACGTCACGGCGCTGGCCGACGGCGAGGCCGGGGCCGTGCTGCTGCGGGCGGGCGAGGTGGTCTCCGATCTCGGGCTGGCGCACGCCCGGCGGCCGACGGCCCGGCGTGATGATGATCTCGCCAAGGGCCCGGCCCGGCTCGCGTCGCTGCTGGGGCTGGGCCGCGAGCACAACGGGGTCGACGTGACCGATCCCACGTCGCCGGTCCGGCTGCTGGCCGGGCCCCCGGTCGACCCCGCGCTCGTGCGCACCGGCCCGCGGGTCGGGGTGGCGGCCGCCCACGAGCTGCCGTGGCGGTTCTTCGTCGACGGCTCGCCCGCGGTGAGCCCGTACCGGCCCGGCCGTGGCGCGCCGATCACAGCGACTGGACGGGCGGGGTAGGGTAGCCTAACCTTCGCCTGTGATCGTTCGGCTCCGTGTCTCCGCGGCCCTCCTCGCCGCCGCCGTCCTGCTCAGCGCGTGCGGAGGAGGCGGGTCCGGCCCGGCCGGGGAGGCGCCTGCCGGGGGCGGCGGGGGAGCGTTCCCCGGCACGGTGCAGCACGCGCTGGGCTCGACGGTGATCCCGGCGGCGCCGCAACGCGTCGTTTCCTTGGGCTACACCGACCAGGACACGATCCTCGCGTTCGGTGCGGTGCCCGTCGCCATCCGCGAGTTCACCGGCAACCGGCCGGCGGCCACGTGGCCGTGGGCCAGTGACCGCCTGCACGGCCGGCAGCCCCAGGTGCTGGTCGGGGACGAGATCAACGCCGAGACGGTCGCGGCGTTGCGGCCCGATCTGATCGTCGCGGTGTCGGCGGGGCTCGACCAGCAGGAGTACGAGACGTTCTCCCGGATCGCCCCCACCATCGCGCAGCCGCCGGGGGCGAACCCGTTCCAGGTGGGCTGGCAGGACGCGACCCGGCTGATCGGCACCGCCCTCGGCCGCCCGGACGAGGCCGAGCGGCTGGTCGGCGACCTCGAGGCCCGGTTCGCCGCCGTCCGCGCGCAGTACCCGCAGTTCGCGGGCCGCACGGCCGCCATCGCCGCGGCCAGCTCGACCAACGCCTCCTACTTCGTCTGGACCTCCGGGGACAACAGGGGCCGGTTCCTGACGTCGCTGGGCTTCACCGTCCCGGCGGTGTTCGACGAGCTCGCGGGCGACGACTTCTACGCCGACATCAGCAACGAGCGGCTCGGCATGCTCGACGAGAACGACGTCGTCGGGTGGCTGGAGATCCCCGGCAACGACGACGCCGCGCTCGACGCCCAGCCCGGCTACCCCGCCCTGCGCGTCGGCCAGGAGGGACGCGTGGTGAACCTCACCCAGGAGCAGGGCGTCGCGCTGTCGTTCAGCAGCGTGCTGAGCCTCCCCGCGCTGCTCGACCAGCTGCCCGCCGAGTTCGCCGCGCGCCTGGGCGGCTGAAACCCAGGGCGTGCCGGATCCGCGAGGCGCGCCCAGGTCGGGGTGGGGGAGGATCGACGGGTGGGAACGAACATCCTCGACGAGCTGGAGTGGCGCGGCCTGATCGCGCAGAGCACCGACCTCGACGCGCTGCGGCGTGATCTGGACGCCCGCGTGCTCACCCTCTATGCCGGGTTCGACCCCACGGCACCCAGCCTGCACGCGGGCAACCTCATGCTGTTACTCACACTCCGCCGGTTCCAACAGGCGGGGGCGCGCCCGATCGTCCTCGCCGGCGGGGCCACCGGGATGATCGGTGATCCGCGCGACGTCGGGGAGCGGGCGCTGAACAGCGCCGACACCGTCCGCGACTGGGCGAGCCGGATCCGGGGGCAGCTGGAGCGGTTCGTCGACTTCGACGGACCCAACGGCGCGCTGGTCGTCAACAACCTCGACTGGACCGGCGGGCAGACCACGCTCGAGTTCCTGCGGGACGTCGGGAAGCACTTTTCGATCAACGTGATGCTCAACCGCGAGACCGTGAAGCGCAGGCTCGCGGGCGACGGCATGTCCTACACGGAGTTCAGCTACCTGCTCCTGCAGAGCCAGGACTACCTGCACCTGTACCGCGAGCACGGCTGCCGGCTGCAGATCGGCGGGTCCGACCAGTGGGGCAACATCGTCGGAGGGGTCGACCTGATCCGGAAGGTCGAGGGCACCGCCGTGCACGCCCTCACCACGCCGCTCGTCACCGACGCGGAAGGCCGGAAGATCGGCAAGTCGACCGGCGGCGGCAGCATCTGGCTCGACGCCGAGATGACCTCGCCCTACGCCTGGTACCAGTACTTCGTCAACGTCGCAGACGCCGACGTGGTCCGCTACCTGCGCTACTTCACGCTCATGTCCCGAGAGGAGATCGCCGACCTGCAGCGGGCCGTCGCCGAGCGGCCGTTCGCCCGGGAGGCCCAGCGCCGGTTGGCCGGGGAGCTCACCACGCTGGTGCACGGGCAGCGGGCCACGGACCAGGTGGTCGCGGCGAGCTCGGCGCTCTTCGGGAGGGGTGACCTCCGGGAGCTCGACGCCGGCACCCTCGACGCCGCACTGGCCGAGGTGCCGCACGCCGAGGTGTCGATCGGGGAACGCCCCACGATCGTCGACCTCCTGCTCTCGACGGGGCTGGCGGAGAGCCGTAGCGCCGCCCGGCGGACCGTCGGGGAGGGCGGGGCGTACGTCAACAACGCCAAGGTGCCCGACGAGGGCTGGACGCTCGACGAGGACGACCTCCTCCCCGGCCGGTGGGCGGTCGTGCGCCGGGGCAAGCGGAACCTCGCCGGCGTCCGGGCGAGCTGAGCCCTCCGCGCGGGGGCGGGAACACCGACCCGTCCCCGCGCGTTGGACACCTCGGAGCGGCAAGCCCGCCCGGACGGCCCCTGACCTGCAGGAACATCAAAAAGGGACCCCCGGTGTTCGGGCCTCTGACGGGGGTGTGTAACTTTCTCCTCGTCGCCACGGCGGGCAGCACGACAGACCGGGACGGAATCTCCGGCCCAGAGTCAGCCCCCGGATCACGGCGGCCGCCCCTGAAGGCCGGGCACCTCGGTGCTAGCCTGAAGGAGTGGGCCTGGCGGAGCTTGACTCCGCGCCCAGGACCACGTACCGTGTGAAAGTTGCCCCGGCCCGGTCCGCAAGGATCGCAATGGTGTGCGGGTGTCTCTTGAGAACTCAACAGTGTGTCGAGCTTGTTCATGGACTGGTTTTGTGCCAGTTTGAACATTAAGTCGTCGAGGCCCCGTCCTCGGCGCAATTGTAGGGCCAGTTTTTGT
>NZ_BAABJO010000047.1:0-63102 GCF_039543345.1 Pseudonocardia adelaidensis
AGATCGGTGCGGCACACCCCGGCCCCACCGACCTTCACGATCACATCGAGCGGCCCCTGGATCCGCGGCTCCTCGATGTCGTCGATCTTCGGATCCGTGTGGTAGTCGTGCACCCGTACGGCCTTCATCTCGTCCCCCTCCTCAACCGATCGACGGGCCGAGGCCCAGGGACTGTGGTGTGCTCGAGTCCGGCGACGGCTGCGGGATCCCCTCGTCGAGCGGCCCGAACTCGGTCATCAGCGACTTGTTCCACGGCGTGACCTCCTCGGCCACCAGCGAATTGGTCGTGAGGATCAGGCCGGCGACCGAGGCGCCGTTCTGCAGCGCGGACCGCACGACCCGCAGCGGGTCGATGACGCCCAGCTCGACGAGGTTGCCGAAGCGCCCCTCCAGGGCGTCGAACCCCTCGTCGACGCCCTGCGCGGTGACCTGCTTGACGACGTCGTCGCCGTCGTACCCGGCGTTGGTGGCGATCATGTGCACCGGCTCGGTGAGGGCGTGCCGCACGATCTCGACGCCGATCCGGTAGTCGCCGGTGACGTCCAGGTCGTCGAGCGCGGGCTCGGCGTGCAGCAGCGCCACGCCGCCGCCCGCGACGATGCCCTCGGCGATCGCGGCGCGGGTGGCCTGCAGGGAGTCGTCGACGCGGTGGCGGATCTCCTTGGCCTCGGCGTTGGTGGGCGCGCCGACGCCGATCACCGCGGCCTTGCCCGACAGCCGCGCGATCCGCTCCGACAGGAAGTCCTCGTCGCTGCCGATCGTGGCGCGGGCGAGCTCGGCCCGCAGCTGGGTGAGCCGCAGCTCCAAGGCCGACCGGTCCCCGCGACCGCCGATGATCGTGGTGCTGTCGCTCGTGACGCGCACCTGCGCGGCCCGCCCGAAGTGCTCGGTGGTCATCTGCTCCAGCGCGAACGCGGCACTGCGGCTGTGCACCTTGCCCCCGCACAGCGCCGCCATGTCCTCCAGCAGGTGGATGCGCTTCTCGCCGAAGCCGGGCGCGCGGATCGCCACGGCCTGGAACGTGCCGCTGACGTGGTTGTGCACCAGCATCTGCAGTGCCGTGCCCTCGACCGTCTCGGCGATGAGCACCAGCGGGCGCCGCTCGCCGCGCATGATCTTGTCGAGCACCGGCATCAGCTGCTGGACGTCCTTGACCTTCTCGGCCGTGAACAGCAGGTACGGGTCGTCGACGATGGCTTCGAGCCGGCCGGGGTCGGTGACCATGTACGGCGTGACGTAGCCGTTGTCGAACTCGAAGTCCTCGACGAACCCGACGCTCACCCCGTGCTGCGGGACGTCCTCCACGGTGACGACGCCGTCCTCGCCGACCGTGTACAGCGCCCGCGCGACGACCGCGCCGATCGACTCGTCGTCGTTCGCGGAGATCGAGGCCACCCGGGCGTAGTCCTGCTCGGTGGACACGGGGTGCGTCACCTGGTGCAGGCGCTCCACGATGCGGTGGACGGCCACGTCGATGCCCCGCTTGACCAGCACCGGGTTGCCGCCTGCGGCGATCGCCTTCATCCCCTCCCGCACGATCGCCTGGGCGAGCACGATCGCGGTGGTGGTGCCGTCGCCGACGGTGTCGTTGGTCTTGACCGCCGCTTCCTTCACCAGCTGCGCGCCCATGTTCTCGAACGGGTCGCGCAGGTGGATCTCCCGTGCGATCGTCACGCCGTCGTTCGTGACCTCGGGCGAGCCGGTGATCTTCTCCAGGATGACGTTGCGGCCCTTGGGCCCGAGCGTGCTCTTGACGGCTTCGGCCAGCTGGTCGACTCCGGCCTGGAGCAGCCGGCGGCCCTCCTCTCCGAATCGCAGTTCCTTCGCCATGGTCTGGGTCCTCCTGGAAATCAGCGGGAAACGTCGGTCTGCTGCGCGGGTGGGATCGACGAGCCGGGCCGCCGCCTGCTCCCTGCGGGCGGCGGCCCGGCCGGAGGGGGCTACTGCACCGGCTTCAGGTCGAAGTCCAGGTACTCGGCCGCGTCCTCCGGGTTGGCGAACATGATCGTGCGGTCGTCGAGGTGGACCATCCGCCCGTAGTGGGTGGACATCGCCTCCTCGAACTCGGCGGCGTTGAACCAGCCCTCCTCCTCGCCGGCCTCCTCGTCGACGTCGGCGTAGACGACGTCGAACCGGTTCTGGCCGTCGACGCGGATCATCGAGGGCAGGTGCGTGACCTTCACGTTGTCCAGGCGGGTCATCACGTTCGCGATGAGCACCCCGACCTGGCTGTTCATCAGCGTGAACCCGCACATGTTCGAGGCGGTGCTGTTCTGTTCGAAGCGGCTGGTCGCAGTGGCGGTCACTTCTTCAGCTCCTCGGGAGTGGAGAGGCCGAGATCGCGGCAGATCCCGGCGAACCGGTTCTTGGCCTTGTCGAGGCTGTCCTCGAAGCGCGGCGGCTTGGCGTCGGGCTGCGACCACAGCGGCTGCAGCTGGCGGGCCGCCTCGAGGGCCTGCGGCACCCAGTGCGACAGCCAGCCCTGCATGAGGGCCTTGTTGTGCTCGGCGAACTCGCGGTCCTGGGTGAGCGGCGCGAAGCACGCGATCGTCCAGCGCAGGTCGCGCTGGGCGTAGTCGTACTCGCCCGCGCCCATCACGGTGGGCGTCACGAAGTCGCCGTGGCCCGCGGCGGACTGCATCACGAGGTTGCTGCGGAACAGCTCCCCGAGCAGCGGCTCGAACACCACGTTCGCCGCGAGGATCGCCTCGCCCCAGTCGTCCTCGACGGCGGTGAGCGCCTCGCAGACCTTCCGGACGCCCTGCCACTCGGCGTCGGAGTTCCACGCCTCGAGGTGCGCCGCCCCGTCGAATCCCTCGATCTCCTCGGACAGCGTGAGGTTGTACAGCGCGAGGTCCTGCGCGAACCGGATCTTGTGCGCGCTGTTCACGGCCAGCGCCGTGTTGTGCATGTTCGTCGGCGCCGACCGCTCGTTGGCCGCGAACACGTAGAGGCCCAGGATGTGCTCGATGTGCATCCAGGCGCCGACGTGGCGCTCGACGAACCGGACCCAGTTCGTCGACCACTGCTCGAACGACTTCGAGTGCCGCGCGTTCTCGATGTTCTGGTTCAGCTGCCGCACGACGTTCGCGTTGTAGCGGTAGATGGTCTGTTCCCACTCCTCGTTGGGATCGCGGAACTCGTGCCATCCGTGGGCGGGCCAGCTCTCGACCGGCAGGCCGCCCGTGCCGACACCGCGCTGCGGCTCCGGCTCGTCGACGCCCCAGGCCTTGAGCTTCGTCCAGTGCAGCGGGTAGCCCGTGTCACCGTCGGCGAAGCCGTAGATCCAGCCCTGCGTCAGGTAGTGCCGCGGGTCGGGCTGCACGTCGACCGTGACGTCCTCGTAGTGCGTCTGCTTGCGCTTGGCCGGCGCGAAGTAGTTGTAGCGACGGGCGCTCGCGCCGGAGTCGGGGAACTCCCGCGCTCCGGCCTCGGCATCGGTGAAGACGGGTTTCGGAACGCTGCGTTCTGTGGTGGTCATTGGTCCTCCGGATCACCGGTGGTCGTGAACTTGTCGTAGAAGATGTGGTCGGTCGTGCAGCCGAGCCTGCTGAGCACCGCGATCGCCGCGTCGACCATCGGAGGCGGGCCGCAGATGTACGCGTCCTTCCCGGCCAGGCCGGACTCGTGGCGGGCGACGACGTCGGTGATCAGCCCGGTCTCCCCCTGCCAGTCGTCCTCTGCGGACGGTTCGGACAGCGCCGGCACGTACGTGAGGCCGGGCAGCTGCTCCTGCAGCCTCACCAGCTCCTTCTCGAAGCAGAGGTCCCGCGCCGCCCGGGCCCCGTAGTAGAAGGTCACCCGGCGCTCGACCCCGCGCTCGGCCATCGACCGCAGGAGCCCGAGCATGGGTGCCATCCCCGCGCCGCCGCCCACGAAGACCAGGTCGGACGTGCGGCTCTCGCGGAGGGTGAAGGTGCCGAACGGCGCCTCCACCGCCAACCGGTCCCCCACCTGCAGCCGGGACGCCAGCAACCCGGAGAACAGGCCGTCGGGATAGCACTTGATGACGAACTCGAACTGGCCCTCCCGGTTGGGTGTGTTCGCCATCGAGAAGGAGCGCGTCTCGTCGGTGCCCGGTACCTGGAAGTCCATGTACTGGCCCGGGAAGTACTTGATCTCCTCGGGTTCGACGAGCTTGACGACGAGGTGCCGCATGTCGTGGGTCACCGGCTCGATCGCCACGACCTCGACCGTGCCCCGCCGCAGCGGCAACCCACCCCGGATGATCTCCTCGTCGTAGTTGAGGAGCTCGATGGTCAGGTCCTCGAAGGCGTGCGCCCGGCAGAGCAGCGTCTGCCCCTCCTCCCGCTCGAAGTCCGGCAACGCGAACGTCGAGTAGCGGTCCAGCTCGATGTCCTCGCCCTCGAGCACGAAGGACTTGCAGGCTGCGCACTGGCCTTCCTTGCAGCCGTGCATGAGCTGGACGCCCTGCTCGGCGGCCGCGCGCAGGATGGTCTGGTCCTCGTCGACCTCGATCTCGATGCCGACCGGCTCGAACCGGACGACGTGCTTCTCGCCCAACGGGTCTCCTTGGGGGAAGAGGGCAGGTTCGGCAGGGGGAAGGCCGGTGAGGCCGGCCCTCCCCCCTCGCCTGACCCGCGCTCAGGCGTCGGTAGGGGCGGGCCGCCCAGCGGGTCCCTGGCGGACGTAGTCGGCCGCGAACGCCGCGCGCTCGGCGTCGCTCATCTCGTTCAGCAGCACGTTCGGGCTCTGCAGGTTGGGCATCCGACGCATGTGGTCGAGCGTCCACATCTTCTTGGGATCGAGATCCAGGTGCGGCTGGGCCGTCATGGTCTTCCCGTCGTCGCGCACGAAGCCCATGTCCTTGACGACGTCGGCCCAGTTCCAGCCGTGGTACAGCGTCTCCCATTCCCGGTGGCCGACGAGCCGGCCCATGTTCGGGGTGTCCCGGCCCTCGTACGTCGGCCGGAAGGCCACCTTGTCGGTCCAGTGGCACATCTCGTGGCAGTACGTGCGCCACTGGCCGTCGACCTGGTCCATCACCATGTCCTCACGGACGAGGCAGGGCACCATGCAGGTCCAGCACCGGTGCGGGTACACGTAGTCGACGTTCTCGGCGACGATCGCGTTGTGCCCGTTCGGAGTGGCGAGCCGGTTGTAGTTCTCCCACCACTTGCCGTACCTGTCGTACCAGCCCGGGTACTTGTGCTCGAACCACTCGAAGTCCTCGTCGGTCATGCCGTCGATCCGCCAGTAGTTGGCGAGCCAACCGGTGGCGAAGAACTGCGCGACCTCGTGGACGTAACCCTTGTTCCAGATCTGGTTCCAGGACTCCTCGACGAGGTCGTGCGGGATCGTGAGCCCGTACTTCTCGAGCGGGACGAGGTAGGACCGGTAGTAGTCGTCGTAGATCCAGCGGCGCCACATCTCCGCGTAGGACTCGCGGTCCTTGCGGCGGTCCTTCGTGCCGTACTCGATGAAGGTGCCGATCGCGGCGTCCACCACGCGGTGGTTGTTCCACCACGCGTAGCGCAGGTCGCGCGCGAGCAGCTGGTGGTTCTCCTCGTCCGACAGCGCCATCAGCAGCGTGGCGTAGCCGTTCGAGATGTGGCGCGACTCGTCGGACTGCACCGAGTGGAACACCGTGGGCAGCAGGTAGTCGCCGTTCGCCGCCGCTTCGGCGGGCATGGCGACGAACAGCGTGTTGGTGAACGCGGTCTCGGCGACGATCGTCAGGTAGATGCTCGCCGCGGTGATCGCGTCACCGGTGATGAAGCCTTCGGCGAACTGGCGGCCGATGGTGCCGCAGTAGTCGCCCTGGAACCCGCGGAGGCTCGTGTTGAAACCCGCCGGGTCGATGTAGTTGTTCATGTACAGGCGCTTGAGGTTCTGCTGGATCGTCGAGTGCCGGACCTCGTCGATCATCTGGATCGCCTGGCCGTTGTGCAGTTCCGGGTTCGGCACCGTGTGGAACAGCATCGGCATCGACCGCGCCGCCGAGATCTCCGGCAACGGGATGATCGACAGGAACAGCTTCTGCCACTCCAGCCAGCGCTCCTGCACCTGGCGGAACATGTTGCCGCGGATGGCGCCGTCCTGGGCGCCGTACACGCGGTGGTCCTTCTCCTCCTCCATGGGGAAGTAGGACCGCAGTACCTGCTTCAGCGGGTCCTTCTTCGCGGCCTTCCGGAACGTGTAGTCCGTGCCGTACTTCATGTACGGCTCGTGGTACATGGGCTCCCAGGCGAGTTCCTGGATCTTCTGGTGAGCCTTCGCCAGACTCTGCCGACTCACGACATCTCCTCCTGGGGTGGTGGGTTGGCGGCGAGTCGTCGACGGCGCGGGTGTCGACCAGCTCGTGGTACCGATCACACCCCCCACCGCTTGCATGCGCGGTCTCAATATGAGACGGCCGTCACTCCGTCGGACGTCCTACTCTGGGTGCACGCTGACGCGTCGACACCGCCGTCGAGGAGGCCCGATTGGCTGCGCGAACGGAAGGCGGGTCGCGGGCTCCGGCCGGCACCGCCACCGAGGAGCTCGCGCGCGCCCGCGTGTCGTTCCTCCTGGACGAGCCCGTAAAGGCCGGCGTGGTCCGGGAGCCGATCCTCGCCTCCTGGTCCCGCTCCCTCTCCTGGCACGTCCCCGCCGACCACATCGAGCTGCCCTACGACGACGTCGACCCGGACAGCCTGCTGGCCCGCGCCGCGCGGCCGGTGCTCTCCGACGTCTCCGACCAGTTCGCATCCGAACCGGTGAGCGTGATCCTCTGCGACGCCGACGGCGTGGTGCTCGACCGGCGCACCGCGGACACCGGCCTGGAGAAGCACCTCGACCGCGTCCTGCTCAGGCCGGGTTTCAGCTACGCCGAGCGCCATGTCGGCACCAACGGCATCGGGAGCGCCCTGGAGGGCGGCGGGCCGGCGCAGGTGTTCGGGCACGAGCACTACGTCGAGCACCTCGAGGACCTCGCCTGCGCGGGCGTCCCCGTCCGGCACCCGGGCACCGGCCGGGTGCTCGGAGTCGTCGACATCACCTGCTGGCACCACAACGCCGGAGCGATGATGGCCGCCGCGGTCGCCTCGATCGGACGCCGGATCGAGGAGGCCGTGCTCGCGCACTCCGGACGGCGCGAGCACCTGCTGCTGCAGGACTACCTCAGGGCGTGCCGGCGCGCGCGGGGCGCCGTGTTCGCGATCGGCGCCGACCTGCTGATGATGAACGACCGGGCGCGCGAGCAGTTCGACGCCCGGGACCAGAGCGCCCTGCTCGCCGAGGCGGTGGAGGCCCTCGGCTCCGGCAGGGAGCGCCGGCTGGTGGTCGACCTCCCCAGCGGGCTCACCGCGCGGGTGCACTGCAAGCCGAGCATCAGCGAGAACGGCGTGGGCGGCGGGGTGCTGCAGGCACAGCTCGTCGCCCAGATGAGCGAGGCGGAGCGCGGCGTCGTGACGTCGCCGTACGCGCTCTCCCTGCCCACCGCCGTCGGGTCCAGCACCTCGTGGAAGAAGTGCGGGCAGGCCGTGGACCGGCACTTCCAGGCCCGGGAGTGGCTGATCCTCGAGGGCGAGCCCGGCGTCGGCAAGGCCACGCTCGCCCGCGCCACGCACCGCAACCGCACTCCGGCCGGCCATCTGCGCGTGCTCGACGCCGACACGTACGGGCCGCAGTGGATCGGCGAGGTGGCCGGCGAGCTGGAGCACGCCGGCACCCTCGTCATCGCCCACCTCGACCGGCTGCCCGCCGTCGGCGTCACCGCACTCGCCGACGCGCTCGAGCCCTACCGGGAGGCAACGGGGATCGAGCGGCCGTGGGTCGTCGCCACGGTCACGCGCGACCCCCGCCGTCGCTCACCGGACCTGGCGGCCCTGCTGACCTGCTTCCCGCGCACGGTCGAGGTGCCGCCGCTGCGCCACCACATCGAGGACGTCGCCGAGCTGGTGCCCCACCTGCTCACCCAGCTCGCCCGCGGCGCCCTCACCTGCTCACCCGAGGCCATGCACGTGCTCATGCGCAACCGGTGGCCCGGCAACGTCGAGCAGCTGCACCAGGTGCTGCGCAAGGTCGTGGCCAAGCGCCGCGCCGGCGTCGTCGAGGCCCGCGACCTGCCGCCCGAGTGCCGCGTCACCACCCGGCGGGTGCTCACCCCGCTCGAGGCGATCGAGTGCGACGCCATCATCGAGGCGCTGCTCGACACCGACGGCAACAAGGTCGAGGCCGCCCGCCTGCTCGGCTCGTCCCGCGCCACGATCTACCGCAAGATCCGTGAGTACGGGATCTCGATGCCGGGCCCCGAGGAGGCGGCGCGGCGGGGTTAGTCCGTCCGCACCTCGGTGCCGTCCTGCGCCCACCGGGTGTGGAAGACGCCCTCGGTATCGGTCCGGCGGTAGGTGTGGGCTCCGAAGAAGTCCCGCAGCCCCTGGATCAGGTTCGCCGGCCCGCGCTCGCGGCGGTAGCCGTCGTAGTAGGACAGCGAGCTCGCGAACGCCGGGATCGCCACGCCCTGCTGCGTCGCCGTGACCACCACGCGCCGCCAGGCGTCCTGCGCCTCGGCGACGGCATCGGTGAAGTACGGCACCATCAGCAGGTTCTCGATGTCGCCGTGCTCCGAGTAGGCGTCGCGGATCCGGTTCAGGAACTGCGCGCGGATGATGCAGCCGCCCCGCCAGATCGTGGCCATCGCGCCGAGGTCGAGGTTCCAGTCGTTGGCCTTCGACGCGGCCCGCATCTGCGCGAAGCCCTGCGCGTACGCCACCACCTTGCTGGCGTAGAGGGCCTTGCGGATGTCCTCGACCAGGTCGGTGCGGTCCTCGCCCGCTCCCGGCACCGGGCCGGCGAGGGTGCCGGCGGCCGCCTTCCGCTCGCCCTTCAGCGACGAGAGCGTGCGCGCGAACACGGCCTCCGTGATGCCGGTGAGCGGGACCCCCAGGTCGAGCGCGTCGATCGCCGTCCAGCGCCCGGTGCCCTTCTGCTCCGCCTCGTCGAGGATGACGTCGACGAGCGGGCGCCCGGTGCGGGCGTCGGTCTTCTGCAGCACCTCGGCCGTGATCTCGATGAGGAACGACTCCAGGTCGCCGGAGTTCCACTCCTCGAAGATCTTGCCGATGGCGGGGGCGTCCAGGCCTGCGACGTGCGTGAGCAGGTCGTACGCCTCGGCGATGAGCTGGATGTCGGCGTACTCGATGCCGTTGTGCACCATCTTGACGTAGTGGCCCGCGCCGTCGGGCCCGACGTGCACGCAGCACGGCGTGCCGTCCACCTGCGCGGCGATGCTCCTGAAGATCTCCTCGACCTCGGCGTAGGCGGCCGGGTCGCCGCCGGGCATGATGCTCGGCCCGTTGAGCGCGCCCTCCTCACCGCCGGACACACCCACACCCATGAAGCGCAGGCCGCGGGCGGCGCACTCCTCGGTGCGGCGCAACGTGTCGGGGAAGTGCGAGTTGCCGGCGTCGATGATGATGTCGCCCTCGTCGAGCAGCGGCGCCAGCTCCTGGATCACGCCGTCGACGGGGGCGCCCGCCTTCACCATCACGATGATCCGCCGCGGCCGCTCCAGCGCGGCGACGAACTCCTCGACGGTCTCCGCCGCCGTGAACGCGCCTTCCGAGCCGTACGCCTCGATGAACTCCCGCGTGCGCGCCGCCGTCCGGTTGTGGACGGCCACCGGCGTGCCCCGGCGCGCGATGTTGCGGGCCAGGTTCGCCCCCATCACGGCCAGCCCGGTCACACCGATGCGACTCTTGGCGTCTGCCACGGTCATCGTTCCCCTCGCCAGTCAGTGAGCCTGCGCCCGAACCGTACCGCCAGCCGGACGGCCGGGATCGCGCTCAGGTTCGGCGACGCCGGCCACCAGCGCCGACAGCGCTGCCCGGGTGGCGTCGTCGCTCGGCGTGTGCACGGACAGCCGGGCGTCGGGCCGGTCGCCGAGCAGCAGCGTGGCCGTCTCGAAGTGCAGCAGGCCCGCCACCGGGTGGCACAGCCGCTTCACCCGGGGTGCCGCACCGGCGACGTCGTGGCGCTGCCACATGCGCCGGAAGTCCGCCGAGCGCTCCGACAACGTGGCCACGAGATCGCGCCACGCCGGCTCCCCCACATGCTCGGCCATCGAGGCGCGGAACTGCGCGAGCACGTGTGCGGCGTCGTCGGCCCAGGCCGGGATCAGTTCCCGCATCTGCGGGTCGCAGAACAGCAGCCACAGGATGTTGCGCTCCTCCGGGGGCCGCAGCGCGTAGTCGCCCATCACGGCGGCCTCCGCGCGGTTGTACCCCAGCACGTCCCAGCGGGCGTTGACGACGCGGGCGGGCATGGGGTCCAGCCCGTCGAGCACGGCGCGCACCGGGGCCGACACCGCATCCGGCGCCTGGGCGGCGCTGTGGTCGGCGTAGCCGGCGAGGGCGAACAGGTGCGCCCGCTCGTGCCGGTCCAGCAGCAACGCCCGGGCGAGGCCCTCGAACACCTCCGCCGAGGCGTTGATCGGCCGGCCCTGCTCGAGCCAGGTGTACCAGGTGATCCCCACTCCGGCGAGCTGCGCCACCTCCTCGCGGCGCAGGCCGGGAGTGCGCCGGCGGGGCGCGGGCGGCAGCCCGACGGCCTCCGGGGAGAGCCGGTCGCGGCGCGAGCGGAGGAACGCGGCGAGCTCGTCGCGGCGGCCGGAGACATCCCCGGCGCGGTTCACGGCAGCGCGAGGCACGACACCATCTTCGCGCACCATCGGCGCCGGTTTCGGGTGCTTTCAGTACCAGTGTCAAAGGGCTCTCGGTACCCGTGTGCGATCCGACCCAGCGTGGTGTCATGACCCGAGCAGGAACCACAGCCACCGCCGCCGCCGGAGCCGAGGGCCGCCCGCCGTGGCGGGTGCTGCCGATCGTGCTCCTCGGCAACGTGCTGGCCGTGCTCGACTTCTTCGTCGTCAACGTCGCGCTGGCCGCCATCGACCGGGATCTGCGTGCCGGCCCGGCCGCGCTCGAACTGCTCGTCGCGGGCTACGCGGCCGCGTACGCCGCCGGCCTCGTGACGGCGGGGCGGCTCGGCGACTCCTGGGGACGCAAGCGCTTCCTCGTCGGCGGGATGGTCGCGTTCACCCTCGCCTCGGCCGCCTGCGCCGCCGCGCCCACCGCTCCCCTGCTGGTGCTCGCGCGGATCGCGCAGGGCCTCGCCGCATCGGTGATGGCGCCGCAGGTCCTCGCCACGGTGCACGCGCTCTTCACCGGGGCGGACCGGCAGCGCGCACTCGGCGTGTTCGGCGCGGGCATCGGGTTCTCCACCGTGGCCGGGCAGGTGCTCGGCGCCGCGCTCGTCGCCGGGTTCGGGTGGCGCGCGATCTTCCTGGTCAACGTGCCGCTCGGCATCGCAGGGGTCGCCGCCGCGCTCCGCTGGGTTCCCGAGGTCCGGTCCGGCGCCCGGGCCCGGCTCGACGTACCGGGCGCCGTCCTGCTCGCCGTGACGCTGGTGGCCCTGCTGATCCCCGTCGCGCTCGGCGTCGAGCTCGGGTGGCCGCTGTGGTGCCGCCTCGTGCCGGTGCTCGCGCTCGGCACCGGGGCGGTGCTCGCCGTGATGCAGGTGCGCCGGGAGCGCGCGGGAGGGCTGCCGCTGCTCCCGCCGTCCGTGCTGGCGCTGCCCGCGATGCGGGCCGGCCTGGCCACGGCGTTCGTCTTCTTCGTGGCGCGTGCGGCGGGTTCCTGTTCACGATCGGCGTGGTGCTGCAGCAGGGCCTCGGCGCCGACGCGATGACGGCGGGCCTGGCGTTGGCGCCGTACGCGCTGGGGTTCCTGCTGGTGTCGGTCCGTTCTCGAGCGCTCGTCGCGCGGTTCGGGGGCCGCGTCATCGTGACGGGCGCGGCGCTGACCGGCCTCGCGCTCGTGGTGCTCGCCGGACAGCTCGGCACCGGCCGGGTTCCGCTGCCACTCGGGCCGGCCCCGGCCATGGCCCTCGCCGGGATCGGCCAGGCGATGGTGATGATCCCGCTGTTCGGCGTGGTCCTCGCCGGGCTGCCGCCGACCCGGGCAGGGCTCGCCAGCGGGGTGCTGACCACCACCCAGCAGGTCGGGCTGGGGCTGGGCGCGGCAGGCCTGGGCACCTTGCTCTTCACGGTGCTCGGCACGGCCGCACCGGACTGGCCACACGCCGCCGCGGTGGTGTTCCTCGTCGAGGCCGTCCTCTTCGCCGTGACGGCGCTCGCCGCCCGCCGGGCCGCCGCGACCAGCGATCATGCAGGCCAAACGTGAGATGGCTGACACTACGTCGACAGGTCCAGCCGCTCTCCCCGAGAGTGGCCCCGCGGGCGCCTGGCTCCCCACGCCCGTCCGACCCGAGGAGTACTCCCCCGATGCTCGTTGATCTGTTCGCACTCGTCCCCGCCGTCCTCGCCGGAATCGGCGGCGCCTTCCTGGGCGACAAGGTGGGCGCATGGTTCAAGAAGAGCCGCACCAGCGGCGGCAGCTGACGCCTAACGCCGGGACCGCGCGGCGAGGATGCGCAGGACCGCCCGTTCCAAGGCGTAGTCCGGGTCGGCCGCCGCACCCTTCACGTCGGCGTTGACCTCCGCCGCGGCGGCGAACGCCTCGGCAAGGGCCTCCGGGCCCCACCCGCGCACGGCCTGCTGGGCCTTGCGGATCTTCCACGGCGGCATGCCCAGGGTGCCGGCGAGCCGGTTGGGGTCGCCCCGGCCGGCCGACCCGACCTTCGCGAGCGTGCGCAGCGCGTCGGCCAGCGCGTCGGCGACCAGCACCGACGGCGTGCCGAGGAGCTGTGCCCAGCGCAGCGCCTCGATCGCGCCTGCGCGATCGCCCGCCACGACCTTGTCGGCCACCGCGAAGCCGGAGACCTCCGCGCGGCCCCGGTGGTAGCGCCGCACCGCGCGCTCGTCGACGGACCCGCCGGTGTCGGCCACCAGCTGGCTCGTGGCCGAGGCGAGCTCGCGCAGGTCGGATCCGACCGCCTCGAGCAGCGCGCCGATCGCGTCGCCCGTGATCTTGCCGCCGACCCGGCGGGCCTCGGCGCGCACGAAGTCGGACCGCTCGTCCATCCTCGAGATCTTGTTGCAGGTGGTGACCGGGGCGCCCAGTTTCCGGAGCGCGTCGACGAGGCCCTTGTTGCGCGCCCCGCCCGAGTGCACGACCACGAGGACGATGCCGTCGGCCGGGTCGGCCGACTGCTCGACGATCGCCGCGGCGAGGTCCTTGCCCACCTCCTGGGCGGCGAGCAGGACGATCACCCTCGCCTCGGCGAAGAGCGACGGGCTCAGGTTCTCGGCCAGGTCGGCGGGGGTGAGCTCGGACGCGCGCACCCGGCGCACCTCGGCCGCGGGATCGCCCGCACGGACCTCCGCCACCACCTGCTCGATCGCCCGCTCGACGAGCAGCTCCTCCTCGCCGACGACGAGGCGGAGCGGGGCGGGCGCGGCCATGCGCCCATGCTCGCGCACGGCGCCGACACCACGTGAGCCGGCTCCCAGATCACGAGACGAGGTTGGGGGCCGCGGTGATCGTGCCGTAACGTGTCGGGCACAACCGAATATGGCTCATCCAGAGGGGCAGAGGGAACGGCCCGACGAAGCCCCGGCAACCGGCGATGCGCAGTCTTGCGCTCGATCACGGTGCCAATTCCGACCCGCACGGTGCGGGAAAGATGAGGAGTCCTCTCATGACCCTGACTGCTGGCAGCGCCACCACCACCGCCTTCGACCTCGGACCGGCCCGTGCGCTGTCCTGTCGGGAGTGCGGCCACCAGATCCCCCTCGCCGCCGAGTTCGCCTGCCCGGAGTGCTTCGGCCCGCTGGAGGTGGCCTACGACTTCGGCACCGTCACCCGCGAGTCGATCGAGGCAGGCCCCAAGTCGATCTGGCGCTACCGGCACCTGCTCCCGGTGCCGTCCGACGTGCAGTCCCACCCGAACACCGAGCCCGGCCTCACCCGGCTGATCAAGGCCGACCGGCTCGCCGCCGCGCTGGGCGTGCGCTCCCTGTGGGTCAAGGACGACACCGGCAACCCCACCCACTCCTTCAAGGACCGCGTGGTGGCCGTGGCCCTGGCCGCCGCCCGCGAGCTCGGCTTCTCCGTGCTCTGCTGCCCCTCCACCGGCAACCTGGCCAACGCGGTGGCCGCCGCGGCGGCCCGGGCGGGCTGGGACTCGGTGGTGCTCGTCCCCAGCTCCCTCGAGCAGGCCAAGGTGCTCACGACCGCCGTCTACGACGGCACCCTGCTCGCCGTCGACGGCAACTACGACGACGTCAACCGGCTCGCCACCGAGCTCGCCGCCGAGCACGAGGACTGGGCGTTCGTCAACGTCAACGTCCGTCCCTACTACGCGGAGGGCTCGAAGACCCTCGGCTACGAGGCGGCCGAGCAGCTCGGGTGGCGGCTGCCGGAGCAGATCGTGGTGCCCGTGGCCTCCGGCTCGCAGCTGACGAAGGTCGACAAGGGCTTCACCGAGCTCGGGAAGCTCGGCCTGGTGGAGCCCACCCCGTACCGGGTGTTCGGAGCCCAGGCCACGGGCTGCTCCCCCGTCGCGAAGGCGTTCGAGGACGGCCACGACGTCGTGCAGCCGGTGCGCCCCGACACGATCGCCCGCTCCCTCGCCATCGGCAACCCGGCCGACGGCCCGTACGTCCTCGACGCGGTGCGCCGCACCGGCGGGGCGCTCGCGCACGTCAGCGACGAGGAGGTCGTGGAGGGCATCCGGCTGCTCGCCCGCACCGAGGGCGTGTTCGCCGAGACCGCAGGCGGCGTCACCGTGGCCACCGCGAAGAAGCTCATCGAGTCCGGACAGCTCGACCCGGACGCCGAGACCGTGCTGTTGATCACCGGCGACGGGCTCAAGACCCTCGACGCCGTGTCCGGCCGCATCGGCCCGTCGGCCACCGTTCCCTCCACCAGCAAGGCGGTGCGCGAGGCCCTGGCGGCGCGCGGCCTCTGAACCGCGGCGTGGACGAGCCGCAGGCCCTCATCGGGTGATCTCCGTTCTGGTGCAGGAGGCACGCGCAGGTGCGGCTCGTCCCCCGTGCGGGGTACCCGCACATGTCCACGCCAGGGTGGTGATCACGCGCCTGCGAAGCCGTACCGTCCTCACGACGCCGCGCCCCGGTCGCGCCCCCGGACAAGGACTCCGATGCGGCTGGTCATCCAGCTCGCCGTCGTCGCGGCCATCGCGCTCGCCGGCAGCACCCTCGTCAACGCCGTGGCGTGGAACCCGCCACTCACCCTGATCCTTGGCCTCGGCACGGCCGCAGCCGCGCCGGCGGGCTAGGCCTGGGTGGTGCGCCGCACCGAACGCCGCGCAGCCGACGAGCTGTCCCGAACCGGCGCCGTGTCCGTGCTCGCCCGCGGCACCCTGATCGGCGTCGGCCTGTTCGCCGCTGTCATTCTCAACATCGCCTTCCTCGGCGGCTACCACGTCCCCGGCCGGGGATCCCCGGCCGGCGCGCTCGCGCTGGTCGGGGTTCATGGCCGCGCTCACCGAGGAGCTGATCTTCCGCGGCGTCCTGTTCCGGATCGTCGAGCGGTGGACCGGCACCTGGATCGCGCTCGCCCTCACCGCCGCACTGTTCGGCCTGTCCCACCTGCTCAACCCGAACGCCACCGTCCGCGGCGTGATCGCCGTCGCCGTCGAGGCCGGCGCGATGCTCGCCGCCGCGTACGCCGCCACCCGCACGCTGTGGTTCCCCATCGGCCTGCACTTCGGCTGGAACTGCGCGGCGACCGCCGTCTTCGGCACCGAGGTCTCGGGCAACGACACCCCCGAAGGCCTCCTGCACGCCGTCACGAACGGGCCCACCGCACTGACCGGGGGCGAGTTCGGACCCGAAGGCAGCGTCTACGCCGTCCTGTTCGGGACCGTCCTCACCGTCGTGTTCCTGTGGCTGGCCCACCGCCGCGGCCGGCTCGTCCCTCGCCGCGGGGCCCGCACCGCTCCGCTCACCTCGCCCCGTGATCGACCCGGCGCACCTCTGGCGCGCCGCCGCGGGCCGGCCTTCAGCGTGGCGCTCGTGGTCCTCGGCTTCGCGCGCACCTGGAGCACACCGGCAGCCAGGAGATCACGGGTTGGCAAATGCTCAGTGCCACGAACTCATGCTCGTGACGACGACCCGCGCGGTCAACCGCTTGCGGGGTCTCGGCACATCCACTTGGGCAGTGGTTATCGCAAGGTGGCCTCGAGGATCGAGAACGGGCTCGGGGTCACCACGACGCGATCGAGGGTGAACCCCGCGCTGTCGAGCAGCTCGCGGTACTCCTGCTCGCTGCGCTCCTTCCCGGTCAACATCCCGAGCATCGTCAGGTCGATCGCCTTGGTCAGATGCGGCTGGTCACCGGGAGGTACGACGCCCTCGACGATCAGGATTCGCGCTCCAGGGGCCGCCGCCGTCGCGATCGTCCGCAGGATGCGTCGACTCGACTCGTCGTCCCAGTCGTGCAGGATGTAGCCGAGGATGTAGATGTCAGCGGTGGGGACCGCGGCGAAGAAGTCCCCGGCGACGACATCGACGCGCTCGGCGAGGCCGGCAGCGGCCAACGTTTCCTCGGCCGTGGGCGTGACGTTGGGCTGGTCGAACACGATGCCGCGCCGGTCGGGATCATTGTCGCGGGACAGCAGTTCGACGAGCACACTGCCATCGGCCCCGCCGATGTCGGCCACCGTCTGCCCGGCCGGCAGCCGGTAGCCATCGAACATGCCCGTGCGCACGCTGGACGTCACCTCGGCCATGGCGCGGCTGAACTGGGCGGCCCGCTGCGGCTCGGCTGCCATCCATGACAGGAACGGCTGGCCGAAGTACTTGTCGGCTCCGGGCTGGCCGGTGCGCACGCTGTGCAGCAGCTCGTTGAATGGCAGGTAGTGGGTCTCCATCCACATGCAGGCGAGGTCGTAGAGCGACTGCGGGTGCTTTTCCGACAGCACGGCCCCGAGTGGCGTGACGGAAACCCACTCACCGTCGGTGGCGAACAGACCGATCGGCGCGAGGGTCCGGACCAGCCGGTACAGCTGTTCGAGCTGTGCCCCGGTGCGCTCCGCGAGTTCGGCGACGGTCTTCGGGCCTTCTTGCTCGAGAATCGTCGCCGCCCCCAGCTTGGCCACCACGTACGCGGCTTGGGACAACTGGAAACCACCAAGAATCTGCACCATTGCAAAGCTCGGTGGCGGGTCCTGCACGGTCGTCGTCTCGGTCATCTCGATGCCTCGGCGCAGGATGGGGCGCTCGGCGCGGTATGCAGCGGACACGGATCAGTCCTCCTGGGGTGGGTGGGAAAGCATTGCTGGCAGCCCGTCATGCTGACTTCGGATAGCCGTGAGGTGGCCGTGGGGCTACAGAGAGGACCTCACCACTTCGCGGCGAGACGGCGTCGCAGCCTGACCGGGAACAGCGGTGGGGCCTTGGTGATCTTCTTGTCGCCGACTACCTGGAACAGGGCGCGTCGATCGGACATGTCGCCCTTGCCACTCGGCTCCCGGCCGAACAGTCCGAGCATGGCGAGCTCCACGCCGGTGTCCCGTTGCCACTCCACCAACGCCCGTGCCTCGGCGGGGTCCTCACCAATGAGCTCGTCGAACAACAGCACGCAGCCCGGCTGCAGCAGCGGCGTCATCCAGTTCAGTGCCGTCAGGGTGGAGTTGTACAGGTCCGCGTCGAGATGCGCGAAGCTGATCTGGCCGATCTCCCCGGCCAGCTGATCGGTGAGCGTGTCCTCGAATAAGCCGTTGACGATCCGCACACCCCGCAGCTTCGGCACTTCGGTAGCGAACGTCCCCTTCTTCAGGTGTTCGTAGTCCTCGATCAGCCCTCTGAAGGAGTCACAGGCGTAGATCCGCTTTCCACGCTGCCGACGGTCCCAGATCCGGCTCTGCCACAGCTCGTCGCGGATCACCCTGGTCGAGGCGCCCTTCCACGTGCCGAATTCGATGATGTGCCCGGGGATGGGCCGAGACACCGAGACACCGAGCGCGAGTACCTGGGCTCGGGACGGGTACGTGATGCGGCCCGCGGTGGCCGTCCAGTCGCCGGGCGTGCCGGTCAGCATCGGCGCCAGGGACGTCAGCGCGTCGGTCGAGTCCGAAGTGGTCATCGGCGCAGGAATACGCGCCCGGTGCCGGATCTGTCGATCGCTTGGACCATCTTGTGTCCGTTCGACCATCGGTAGGGCACCTTTGGACAGAGTCCTGCGACTGGTCCGCTTCCCGGGCACTCCGTGCGGTCACCATCTGGCGCATGTCGATCGAGGCGACCATCACAACTCCGCATGCGCGTGCCGTGATCGACCTCCAGGCCGTGGCCCACAACACCGCGCTGTTCGCCGCGCACACCAAGGCAGCAGTGATGGCCGTCGTCAAGGCCGACGGTTTCGGTCACGGGGCCCGGCAGGTGGCAACCGCCGCACTCGCGTCGGGGGCGGGGTGGCTGGGCGTGACGACCTGCGCCGAGGCGTTGCACCTGCGTCTGGGCGGTATCACTGCTCCGATCCTGTCGTGGATGCACCACCCCGAAGAGGACTTCAGCGCCGCCCTCCTCGCCGAGGTCGACCTGTCAGTGTCCTCATCAGCCCACCTGCGGTCCATTGCCCGAAACGCGGCAACACTGCGGGTCACCGCGAACGTGCACCTGAAGGTGGACACCGGATTGCGCCGCAACGGAGCGCGGCCGGCGGAATGGCAGGAGCTGGTGCGCGAGGCCCGGGACCTGGAACGGGCCGGACACGTGCGGGTGCGCGGTGTCTGGTCGCACCTGATCAGCGGGACGGACCCGGCAGGCGGACAGGTTCGCTCGCAGATCGCGCTCTTCGACGAGGCGGTCGACCTCGCACGGGACGCTGGGCTGCGACCCGAGCTTCGCCATCTGGCCAACTCGGTGGCCACCCTGGCCGCGCCCGACACGCACTACGAGCTGGTCCGCCCGGGTATCGGGCTCTATGGGGTGGAGCCGCACCCCGAGCGGGCCTTCGGGCTGCGCGGTGCAATGACGTTGCGGGCGCGCCTGATCCTCGTCAAGCGCGTGCCCGCGGGCTGCGGCGTCTCCTACGAACACGACTACGTCACCAGCCGGGACAGCACACTGGCGCTGGTACCGCTGGGCTACGCCGACGGTCTGCCGTGGGCCGCGGCCCGCCGCGGCGAGGTCTGGATCGCCGGCCGCCGGTTCCCGGTGGCCGGGCAGATCGCGATGGACCAGTTCGTCGTCGACCTCGGCGACGCTCCGGCTCGGATGGGCGATGAGGTCGTCGTGTTCGGGCCCGGCGCCGAGGGAGAGCCGACGGTCACCGAGTGGGCGCGGTGGGCGCGAACGGTCCCGCACGAGATCGTGACCGGCGTCGGTCCCCGGGTGTCGCGCCACTACGTCCACGCAACCACCCAGCAGCCCGGGGAGCTGTCGCGTGCCTGAGAATGTGTTCGAGAAGCGCGGAGCGGGCCGCCCGGGGCAGCCGGGACATGCTGGATCATCGGCGTCTGCGGCCCACATGCGGGCTTCTCGAACACATTCTGACCCGAAGATCCGTCTCGCTGTGCTGTTCGGCGGACGCAGCGGTGAGCACGAGATATCGTGCGCCTCCGCGGCCGCCGTTCTGGCCAACCTCGACCGCCGACGGTACGAGACCGTTGCGGTTCGGATCGGCCGGGACGGGGTTTGGGCCTGCGTGTCCGCCGTGCCCGATCTGCCGACTGTCGGGGCGGCGTTGCGCTGGCAGCAGAACGGCTTTCCCCCGACCGGTGACCTCACGCCGGTCTCCAGCATTTTCAACGCGATGCGTGAGCTCACGCGGTGCGACGTGGTGTTCCCGGTCTTGCACGGCCCTTACGGGGAGGACGGCACGCTACAGGCGATGCTCGGTGGGCTGGGGATCCCGTTCGTGGGCAACGGTGTCACCTCCAGCGCGCTCAGCATGGACAAGGACTACACCAAGAAGATCGCGGCGAGCGTCGGTGTCGCGGTGACTGACGGGGTGGTGCTCCGCCCGGGCCGGTACGAGGTCACCGCGGCGGACCGGGAACGCCTGGGACTTCCCGTCTTCGTCAAGCCCGCTCGTGAGGGCTCCAGCATCGGGGTGTCCAGGGTTGACGACTGGGCCGAGCTGCCCGACGCCGTGGACCTGGCGTGCAAGAGCGACGGCAAGGTGCTGGTGGAGGCGGCAGTCATCGGCCGCGAGATCGATATCGGGGTGCTCGAGCGGCCCGGCGGCGACCTCGAGGTGAGCCCGCCGCTGGAGATCCTGACCTCCAGCGAGCACAACTTCTTCGACTACCGGGCGAAGTACAGCGATGCCGACACCGTGCTCGACGTCCCAGCCACCCTCGACGCGGCGATCACCGAAGCCCTAGCACAGGATGCGCTGCTACTGTTCCGCGCCCTGGACTGCAGCGGGTTGCTCCGCGTCGACTTCTTCGTCCGCGCGGACGGCCGCACGGTACTCAACGAGGTCAACACCTTCCCCGGTTTCAGCAGCGCTTCCCAGTACCCCCGGATGTGGCAGGCCGCCGGACTGGGATACCGCGACCTGCTCGACGTCCTGGTCGACACGGCACGGGCTCGTCCGATACACCCCTCGCGCAGGGCGTAGAGAGGGCGATCCCGGACGACTGGATCCCGCGGTCACCGGCCGAGAATGACCGGCGACTGACCTGGATCCAGGTGCGCGACTTCGACCGGGACCACGACGACCGGTTGAGCGTCGTGGGGCTGCGCCGGTTCCGGGACGCGGACATCAGACCCGCAGGCGGTCCCCGGTGCGATCGCCCCGAGAACCCCAGGCGGCGCTGAACCGCACCTGTCCGGCAGCACCGATCCGTCATCTCGGGCCGACCGTGCCGCTTCGGCCATTCCCACGTGCCGGGCGGCCGTCCGCACACGTCTTCGTGCTGCGTCGCCGGCCGACTACCCCGACGGTGGTAGCCGCGGATACCCCGGGGAGGCGGCGATACCGTGATCACGGCGGCTTAACGTCTGTCCGTGCGCATGGTCCGCCAAGCGGTTCTCGTCGACGCCGTGCTGGCGGCGGTGCTGACCGCGCTCGCCGTGGACAGCGTGGTCCGTAGCGGCACGGACAGCCGGCTCGCCCACCTCCTCGCGGTCCTCATGGTGGCGCCGGTCGCCGTGCGCCAGCGCGCCCCGGTGCTGGCGACGGGGATCATGGGTGGCGCGATGGCGGCGTACGGTCTGCTCGGCTACAGCAACGGGGAGATCCCGGGCAACGGGATCGGGATGACGATCGGGATGCTCACCGTCGCCACGCTGCGACCCCGCCGGGTGGCCGCTCTCACGTTCGCGCCGACCGTGGTGGCGACCGCGGCCTACCTCGCGGGTGCGGGGTTTGGTATCTGGTCGAGCCTGACCCTGCCCACCGTGTTGTTGCTGGTCGCCTGGGGGCTGGGCGACAGCACCCGGCGGTGGGGGCAGCGCACGCAGCAGCTCGCCGCACGGGCGGCGCAGGCGGTCGCCGACGAGCGGGTGCGGATCGCGAGGGAACTGCACGACATCGTCACCCACCACATGTCGGTCGTCTCGTTGCAGGCGGGGGTGGCGCAGTACGTGCTCGACACGGATCCGCGGACGGCCCGGTCCGCGATAGGCGCCGCGGGCGATGCCGGTCGCCAGGCGTTGGCCGAGATGCGCCGCCTGCTCGACGTGCTGCGGGTCGATCATGACCCGCACAGCGACCCCGAGTCGGACTACCGCGCGCAGCCCGGCCTCGCCGACCTCGACCGGCTGGCGGACCAGACCCGCACGGCCGGGCTCCCGGTCGACGTCGTCGTGACCGGTCGCGCCCGCCCCCTCCCCCCGGGGCCGGACCTGTGCGCATACCGGGTGGCGCAGGAATCGCTCACCAACATCCTGAAGCACGCAGGCCCGGCGACGGCCCGGATCGGGCTCGACTACGGCGAGCGGACCTTCACCCTCACCGTGAGCGACGACGGGACCCCGTCCTCCACCGGGCACCCGTCCCCGGACTCGCACGGGATCCGCGGCATGCGGGAGCGCGCCGAGCTCTACGGCGGTGTCCTCACCGCCGGCCCACGGGACCCGCGCGGGTTCGCCGTGACCCTGCGCCTGCCGATCACCCAGGACGGATCGTGATTCGCATACTCGTCGTCGACGACCAGGCACTGATCCGCGGCGGGCTCGTGGCCCTCTTCACCGCCGCACCCGGGCTCGAGGTGGTCGGTGAGGCCGCCGACGGTGCCGAGGCCGTTGCGCTGGCAGCATCCGGTGCCGAGCCACCGCGGATCATCGTGCTGACCACCTCCGACCTCGACGAGTACCTGTACACCGCGCTCGGCGAGGGCGCGTCCGGGTTCCTGCCCAATGACACCCCGCCCGACCGCATCATCTCCGCCGTGCACACGGTCGCCGCGGGCGACATCCTGATCACACCGCGGATCACCCGGCGGCTGGTCGAGGCCTACGCCCAGCACCACCGGACGACCGCCACGGCGAACGCCCACCTGGCGGAGCTGAGGCCGCGCGAGAGGGAGATCCTGCGCCTGGTCGGGAACGGCCCCACCAACGCCCAGATCGCGCCGGCTGGTGCTCAGCGAGGCCACCGTCAAGACGCACGTGAAGCGGTTGATGGCGCAGCTGCACCTGACCGGCCGTGCGCAGGCCGTCGTCGTGGCCTACGAGACAAGGCTGGTCCTCCCCGCAGCGCGGCTCCCTGGTTCGGGCTAGGAGCGCGCTCCGGCTCGGCAGGCTCGGGCGGCGCCTCCCGCGCTCGCACCGCGATCTGGTCGCGTGCCGACGCGCCCGCCCGCGCGGCCGACGGGACGCTCGTCGCCCGGCCGGGTGCGGCCGCCGCTACCCCCCGCCTGGCGTGATGCGGGCCTCGATGGCGTCCAGGAGGGCGGCCAGGCCGAACTCGAACTCGTCGCTGCTGCCCACGCGGGACAGCTCTTGAGCATGGGCGACCAGGACGGGGTACCGGCCGGGGTCCAGACCCTCGTAGAGCCGCTGGCGCAACTGTTGTTCCTCCGGGTCCGCGGTGGCCACGCCCAGGTTGAACTGCACCGAGCCGACCACGAAGGTGGCGAGTGCCGACGCCGTGGCGTAGGCCTCCCGGACGCTCAGACCGATGCCGATGAACAGCTCGAGCGAGGACTCCAGCCCGATCAGCGAGTTCGGGCTCAGTCGTTCGGTGCCGCGCATGAACGCGACGAGTCCCGGATGGGCCAGGAGGAAGTCGCGGAACGCGTGCGCCAGCCATTCGGCGGTCTGCCGCCAGTCCAGGCCTTCGGGCGGCGCCGGGAGACCCAGGCCCACGGCCCGGTCCATGGCGATGACGATCAGTTCGTCCCGGCCGGTGACATGCCGGTAGAGGGCGGCCTGACTGCACTGGAGTTGCTGGGCGAGGCGGCGCATGGTCAGCGCGTCCGCGCCTTCGTTGTCCAGCAGGGACAACGCGGTGTCGGCGATCAGGTCGAGCGACAGCATCCGCCGGCGCCGCGGGCGGTCGGCGGCGTTCTCGGCCCGGGCCAGCCACCAGGCCGCGGTGCCGGCCCGGGTCGGCATGTCGTCGTCCATGCGGCCACCCCTCTTGCTAAGCGAACCTCGTTCACTAATCTAAGTGAACATGGTTCGCTAAGCGTATTGGAGGGGCAGCCATGCTCGCTGTCAGGAGCACCGAGTCCGGGATCCGCGCCGTCACGGTCGACGGGCCATCCGAGTCGGCCGGGCCCACCGACCCGTCCGGGCCATCCGCGTCTGGCGGGCCGGGCCGTCCGCGCGTGCGGTTGCGGATCGCCGCCGCCGGGATCTGCGGCACCGACGTGTCGTTCGCCGCCATGGGGCTACGCGGCTTCACGTACGGGCACGAGATGGCCGGCACCACCCCGGACGGCCGGGCCTGGGCGATCGAGCCCTCGCTCTACTGCGGCACGTGCGCGGAGTGCGCGAGCGGCAATGTCCAGCGCTGCGACGCCGACGGGCACGGCGTGCTGGGGGTCTTCCAGGACGGCGGGATGACATCGGAGATCGTCGTCCCGGAGTACACCCTCCTCCCCCTCCCCGCGGGCCTCCCCGTGGAGGACGCGTCCCTGGTCGAGCCGGGCTCGGTGGCCTGGCACGGGGTACGCCGCGCCGGGCTGGTCGCCGGGGAACGCGTCGCCGTGGTGGGCGGCGGATCCATCGGGCTGCTGGCCGCCGCATCCGCCCGCCGGATGGGATTCGAGGTCGACGTCGAGGCACGCTACGAGCACCAGAGGAGCGCCGCCGACAAGCTGGGCGCCGGGCGCCCGGACGGGCAGTACGACGTGGTCATCGACACGGCGGGCAGTCCCACCGCCCTGGCCCGTTGCGCCGAGCTGGCCAGGCCGGGCGGCCGGGTCGTGGTGGTCGGCGTGTACTTCGTGACCGCGTCGTACCCAGGCCCGCCGAGCCTGACGAAGGAACTCACGTACCTCAACGCCATTGCGTACGACCACCGCGACGGCCGCCGCGAGTTCGCCGACGTCGCCGCGATGCTGGCCGAGCAGCCGGAGATCGCGGAGGCGGTCATCACGCACCGGTTCCCCCTGGCGGACGCGACCGAGGCGTTCCGAGTGGCCGCCGACCGCTCCGCCGGCGCGATCAAGGTCGTCCTCCACCCATGACACCTCGCTCGACATCCACCCTCGAGGAGTGCTTCCAGACCGCGAAGAACGAGGCCGGGCTCAACCAGTACCGGGTGCGTGACCACCGAGCCTGGTATGCGCACATCACCCTGGCCATGCCCGCCGACGACCACCTCGCCGCCACGCGCGCACACGGCCACCACCCAGCGGGATCATGAACTGCCGTTGCAGTACTAGCGGGACTTGTACCCCATTCGGGGTACCCCACGTTGCCATCTGAGTGGGACGACCCGCGCTGTTCACCCCTTTAGCGTCTCGCCCACAGGTCGCGCGAGGGAAGGAACAGCAATGACTCGGAGACCTGCAGTGTCGTTTGGTCTGTCGAATTCGCTCTCAGCAACTCGAACCTGAAACATTCGGAAAGGCAGATCAGTGATCAAAGGTTTGGGTACCAACCCGGGGTCGGTCGCGCTGCACTCCAGGGCGGGGACCGCGTGCTCGTTGGGGTCGACCGTGCAGCAATCCGCGCCGGACGGGTCGAAGGCCGGTCGCGGTCGCTTCTGATTCTTCCTGAGAACAGCGTGCCTTCCACTGATATCACGGTGACCGTGCGGTCGGCGGATCCGTTGACCCAGGCCGGTGCCATCAGCCACCTCCGGCAGACACCCGGTCTGGAGCTCGTGGAGTCCCCGCACCGACCAGGCCGGGGTCGGGTCGCGGTAGTGCTGACCCACCGTTTGGACGACATGACGATCGTCGAGCTGCGCAGGCTCACCCGGGAGCCGGGCCAACGGGTGGTTCTGGTGGCCGACCGCCTCCGTGAGCCCGAACTCATGGCAGTGCTCGAATGCGGGGTACGGACGATCATGTGGCGATCGGATGCGACGCCGAGCCGGCTGGCCCAGGCGGTCCGGGCTGCGGCCCAAGGGGAGAGCCATCTGCCACAGGACCTGCTGGGCCAGCTGATGACCCACGTCGGGCGGAGCCGACGAGCCGCGGCGAACGCGTTGTCGCCGGCAGTACCCGCGGCGGGCCTGGCTCCGCGTGAGATCGAAGTGCTCAAGCTACTCGCCGACGGCATGGACACGCGGGAGATCGCGGCGAAACTGTCCTACTCGGAACGAACGATCAAGAACACGATTTCTGGGTTGATGAACCGGCTGCAGTTGCGACACCGGGCGCACGCGGTGGCCTACGCAGTACGTGAGGGTTACATCTGATGCGCCCGATGAAGCGCAGTGAGCCTTTGCCAACCTGCTCGAGCGGGTTGCAGGTGGTCGGCGTGCCGGCAGCACGGATGGGTGATGCTCGGAGGCTGCGGAGCTAGCCAAACTCATCAGTCGCTCGAACGACTGAGCCCTCCAGCACGCAGGCGTGCCGCGTTTCTGCGTCCGATTCCCCCTTTGAACACCGAGATCTCGCACTGTTTGGACGATCGGCCGGCTCCGCCGGACGTGGCCAGAGGGGGGCGTCTCGCGTGCATCGCAGCGCTCGGAGCATCCATGGGCATGTTTGTGCCGAGTTTGTTGTATGTACGGTCCGGGAGGTGACTCTGTGTCGGCTCACGCGCGGCGCCCTGCCTGGCGTGGAGGTCGATCACGAGCCGCTGCGCAGCGAGACCGGCTCCACCTGAATCGACGGGAACCGCTCGCGGTCACTCTCGTCTGACCGGGCCATGACGACGACTCGCCCGCCGAACACCGCACGCTGGATGCACGCCCTGGGGCGGTGTGGGCCGCCGACCCGGTCGTCGATGGCGAGCACGTACCGCGCAGACCGTGATCCTCGCCGGCGTCGCCGCAACCCTCGGCCCAGCAGCGCGGTCGCGCAGCACACGGACGGGCCGGGCCTTGCCGCGATAGCCCTTCGTTTGCGTTGCTGCGGCGATCGGGGCCCTGTGGTCATGCCGGCCGGCTTCCTCGAGCCCAGCGGACCCGCCGCGCGGGTGTCCTCATCGCGGAGCCGGGAGTGGTGAGCCGCGAGAGACGAGCTCGAGGTTGACCGAGCTGCCGACCAGTGCGACGTCGCCCGTGAGGTCGGTGCGGCGCACCGACCTCGGCGCCGGCCCGCGCCAGCCCGGTGACGAGGCCGGGATCCGGGTGCTGGTACCGGTTGCCCGCCCCGACGCTCACGAGCACCGCGCGCGGTGACACGGCGTTGAGGAACGCGACCGAGGTGTACCGGCTGCCGTGGTGCGGTAGATTCTCCCAAGCTGTACGAGCGAGAGGGCAGACCCGCGCTGGCGACTTCGCCGCCAACCTCGCCGCCGCATAGTCAACCCCGGGAAGGATCGTCGTCGCGCTCTGGCCACCGGTGTACCTCGCGACAGGCCCCAGGCACGAACTGGACGCTGCACGACCTGCGGCACACCGCCGCGCAGCGGATGGTGGCCGGCCCTGGGCGTGGGGCGACGGGTTGCGGCTTTGAATCATCCCGTTGGGCCATCCGGCCCTCGACGAGCCGGCTGCCCAACGGGTACCGCTGCGAGGTGGACGCACCAGGGCGCCGGACGACCAGCAAGCAGGAGCGGACCGCGCCGGCATCCGCAGCCCGGCCACGACGCGCCCGGTCGATGCTCGTCGCCTTCGGGATCGGCGTCGGGATCATGGCCGCGGTCGACGAGATCGTGTTCCACCAGATCCTGGCCTGGCACCACTTCTACGACCACTCCACCCCGCAGGTCGGCCTGCTCTCGGACGGCCTGCTGCATGCCGCCGAGATCGTCGTCATCGTCGCCGCGTTCTTCACCGTCGCCGATCTCCGCCGCCGCCACATCCTCGCCCCGATCTCCGCATGGGCCGGGTTCTTCCTCGGCCTCGGCTCGTTTCAGCTCTTCGACGGCGTGGTCGACCACAAGTTGTTGCGGGTCCACCAGGTCCGCTACGGCGTCGAGGACCTGCTCGCCTACGACATCGCCTGGAACCTCGCCGGCGCGGTCCTGCTGCTGATCGGTGCCGGGCTCGCGCGGCGGGGGCGTGCGGAAGGCGCCCCCGCGCCGGCCACCCCGGAGCTCTTCGCGCTGTTCGCGATCTCGGACAATTCCAACTCCGACCGCAACACTCAGACGTACAACGAGTTGTTCACCAGCGAGCATCTCGGCGAGTGGGCGATCTGCTGGAATGGACTGGTCGACGTTCACGAGGACGGTGGGCTCGAAGAAGTAGGCCCGGGTGGCCCGTCCTCTTCAGGCCCAGCTACACCCGGTGAGCGGTTGGAGAACAACAAGTTGCAGGCCCCGATCGCTTGGCGCTGCCCGCCCCCAACAGGTACGGCAACGCAAGAGGGACCATAAAGGGCTCCTGGCTGTCGGCCGGATGGCCAGCGACACGGCCGTAATAGATGCTGTACTGTCAATCATATGGACACCTGCATTGCGCAGGCGTGCTGCGTTTCCGCGTCCGATCCCCTTCAAACACCGAGATCTCGCACTGTGTGGACGATCGGCCTCCTCCGCCGGACCTGGCCAGAGGGGCGTCTCGCGTGCATCGCAGCGCTCGGAGCGTCCATGGGCATGTTTGTGCTGAGTGAGACCCTCGTTTGCGTTGCCGCGGGGATCGGGACCAGGCTGTACGCGCAGGGTCGCCTACAGCCTGGCGGGGCTGCGCGATGACCGGATGCAGGACTGCCACTGCCGCGTGCTCGGCGGCCGACCTGACACCCACCGAGCTCGGCTGCCGCTCGTGCACCTGAGCCGCGGCCCGTCCGTCGAGAACGGCGTTGCCGTGATCGGAAAGGCCATTTGGGCACCACCACAACATCGTTCTCAACGGTGTCGGCGTTCACGGCATGTATCCCCCTGCGAGTGCTGAGCGGCGTAGGCGATCAGGTTGAGCTGTCGGTTCTCGTAGGTGGCCGGGGCCCGCAGTACCCGACCCGCCTCATCGACGAAGTCTTGAAGTTGTGGTCGCATGACCATCGCTTCTGGCGACCAAGATCGGCGCCCGCGGGCGTTACGTCTGTGGCTGGACGCGGCCAGTGATGTGCTGGATGATGCCCGGCACCGGTGAGGGTTGACCTGCCGATTCGTTGTTGTCGGGCGCAAGCCTGACCTGTCCTCCAAGAGGCGAAGATGGGCGTAGCACCGACGGAGCTCAAGAAGGGCTTGAAGCAACGCCATCTGACCATGATCGCGATGGGCGGCGTCATCGGGGCCGGCCTGTTCGTCGGATCGGGTGTGGTGATCGGCGAAGCCGGCCCCGGCGCATTCCTGAGCTACGCGATCACCGGCATCATGATCGTCCTGGTGATGCGGATGCTCGGCGAGATGGCGACCGCCAACCCGTGCACCGGCTCGTTCGCCGACTACGCCCGCGCCGCCCTGGGCGACTGGGCCGGATTCTCCGTCGCCTGGCTCTACTGGTACTTCTGGGTGATCGTGGTCGGCTTCGAGGCGGTCGCCGGTGCGAAGGTGATCCAGTTCTGGATCCCGGGCGCACCCCTGTGGCTGCTGTCGTTGATCTTGATGACGCTGATGACCGCGACCAATCTGTTCTCGGTGTCCTCGTTCGGCGAGTTCGAGTTCTGGTTCGCGGGGATCAAGGTCGCCGCGATCGTGGTCTTCCTCTTCCTCGGCACCTTGTTCGTGCTGGGGCTGTGGCCCAACAAGGGGATGGACTTCAGCAACCTCACCGCGCACGGTGGCTTCTTCCCACACGGCGTCGGGGCGATCTTCGCCGCCATCGTCGTGGTGATCTTCTCCATGGTCGGCGCCGAGATCGCGACCATCGCGGCAGCGGAGTCGCCGGATCCCGGCCGGGCGATCGCGCGGGCCACGAACTCGGTCATCATCCGGATCGCGATCTTCTTCGTCGGGTCGATCTTCCTACTTGCGGTGATCCTGCCCTGGGACTCGTCCGCGCTGGCCGGCTCACCGTACGTGGCGGCCTTCCGGCAGATGGGCATCCCCTTCGCCGACCAGATCATGAACGCCGTGGTGCTGACCGCGGTGCTGTCCTGCCTGAACTCGGGTCTCTACACCGCCTCGCGGATGCTGTTCGTCCTGGCCGCTCGCCAGGAGGCACCGGTCGGGTTGATGACGGTGAGCGAGCGCGGTGTGCCCCGGCCGGCCATCCTCACCTCGAGCGTGATCGGCTTCCTGTGCGTGATCGCGGCCGCGGTCTCGCCGGACACCGTGTTCTTGTTCCTGCTCAACTCCTCCGGTGCGGTCATCTTGTTCGTGTACCTGCTGATCTCGATCTCCCAGATCGTGCTGCGCAGGCGCACATTGCCGGAGCAGCTGATCGTCAAGATGTGGCTGTTCCCCGCCCTGTCGATCATCGTCGTGGTGGCCATCCTCGCCGTGTTGGTCCAGATGGCCCTCAACACTGATGCCCGCACGCAGCTGATCTTGAGCCTGCTGTCGTGGGCGGTGTTGATCGTCTTGTTCGTCGCCACCAGAAGGCTGCGCAACAGGGCGACGGCCGAGCCGGTCGCGGCAGCGGGACCGACCGCGCAGGCGCAGCGCGTCCTCGTGCTCGCCAACGAGACCGTCGAGGGTACGGAGCTGCTGGACGAGCTGCGGGCCATCGACCGCGCCGGCAAGGCGGAGTACTTCGTCTGCGTCCCCGCCAACCCGATCGACACGGGCCAGGCGATGCACCAAGGCGCGGTCTACATGTGGGACGCCACCGTGCAGGCGGCCCAGGACCGTCTCGATCGAACCCTGGCGATTCTGCGCTCCGAACAGCTCGCCGCGTCCGGCGAGCTGGGCGACTACCGACCGCTCCGCGCGCTGGCCCACGCGGTGGAATCCTTCCGACCGGACCGGCTGGTCATCTGCACCCACCCTGTGGACCGGTCGGCCTGGCTCCGTTACGACGTGGTCGACCGGGCGCGCGAGACGTACCCGACGCTGCCGGTCACCCACGTCGTCGTGGAGTCCGCCCCGCTCGCCGTTTAGCTGTGCGCGGGACTACTGGTCCAGCCGGACGGTGCGTCGTACATTGACTGCCGCCGTCGCACGCGGTCCCAACGCCAGAAAGCTGACCAAACCCGATCGGAATTCGGTGGCTGCTCCGTGAACCCGCCGCGTCGGGCACAGTCGACGGATCGGGGTCCGGCCCCGTGAACCATTCCCCGGGGCGCCCGCCCCTGGTGGCCACCGCCTTCCTGGACCTGGGCGCCAGACCTGTAGGACCGTGGGGAGAGTCCAGGACGGGAGCGGCAGCGATGGAGCCCTACTTCGATCTCGGCAGCTACACGCGCGGGACGTCGACGGCCTCGACGAGCGCCCAGACGTGGTTCGACCGCGGACTTGTGTGGTCCTATGCGTTTCACCACGAGGAGGCGATCCGGTGTTTCGAGCGCGCGGTCGAGTACGACCCGGGCTTCGCGCTGGCCCACTGGGGGATCGCCTACGCGAGCGGGCCGAACTACAACAAGCAGTGGGAGGCGTTCGACCCTGCCGACCTCGCGGCGTCGCTCGAGAAGGCGTGCGACGAGGTCGCAGCGGCGCGCGCGTGCGCGAACCGCGCCGCGCCGGTTGAGCGGGCGTTCGTCGAGGCGCTCGAGAGCCGCTACCAGGCCAACGAGCCGTCGGCCGACCTCGTCGCGTGGAACGCGGCATATGCCGGGGCGATGCGTGAGGTGTATCGCGCGCATCCCGACGATCTGGACGTCGCGGCGCTCTTTGCCGACGCGTTGCTGAACCTGACGCCATGGGCGCTGTGGGATCGCTACACGGGCCTGCCGTCCGAGGGTGCAGCGACGCTCGAGGCCAAGGAGGTGCTCGAGCGCGCGCTGGACCGGCCCGACGGCCGCAAGCACCCCGGACTCACGCACCTCTACGTGCACCTGATGGAGATGTCGCCGTTCCCCGAGCACGCGCTGCCGGTCGCCGACCAGCTGCGCTCGCTCGTCCCCGACGCCGGCCACCTGGTGCACATGCCGACGCACATCGACGTACTATGCGGCGACTACAAGAGCACGCTCGAGTCGAACCTGCGCGCAATCGAGGTCAACGAGAAGTACGTCGCGCGCGAGGGCCGGGTCGGGTTCTACGCGCTCTACCACGCGCATGACCGCCACTTCGCGATCTACGCGGCGATGTTCCTCGGCCAGTCGCAGGTGGCGCTGGGCGTCGCCGCCGACCTCGAGACTTCGCTGCCCGAGGAGCTGCTGCGGATCGAGCAGCCGCCGATGGCCGACTACCTCGAGGCGTTCGTCCCCATGCGCCTGCACGTGCTCATCCGCTTCGGGATGTGGAAGGAGATCCTCGCGCTACGGCTGCCCTCCGACCCCGGGCTCTACTGCACCACGACGGCGATGATGCATTACGCGCAGGGCGTCGCATGCGCCGCGACCGGGCGCATGGACGGAGCCCAGGCGGCGCGCGACGCGTTCCTCGCCGCCGTCCAGCGCGTACCCGACTCGCGCTACCTGTTCAACAACACGTGCCAGGACATCCTCGCCGTCGCCGGGGCGATGCTCGACGGCGAGCTCGAGTACCGGCGCGGCCGGTTCGACGCGGCGTTCGAGCACCTGCGCCGGGCGATCGCGCTCGACGACGCGCTGCCCTACGACGAGCCGTGGGGCTGGATGCAGCCCACGCGCCACGCCTACGGCGCGTTGCTGCTCGAGCAGGGTCGCGTCGAAGAGGCCGAGACCGTCTACGCCGAGGACCTGGGGTACGACCCGTCGATCCCACGCTCGTCCTGGCACCCCGGCAACGTGTGGAGCCTGCACGGCTACCACGAGTGCCTCGTTCGGCTGGGAAAGGCCGAGCCGGCGCGCATCGTCAAGCAGCAGCTCGACGTCGCCCTCGCCCGCGCCGACGTCCCGATCAAGTCGTCATGCTTCTGCCGCATGACGCACCACGCAGGCGTCGCCTGTAGTTCCTGATCAAGGCGGACGTCCCTGGCTGACACCCCCGCCCGCGCTCGCTCACGGCTACAGCACCGGCGCACCGCGAACATCGTCGACGCCCGTACCGGGCACACACTCCCAGCGGGGTCGCATCGGTCACCCTGATCGGCGAGTCCCTCACCGCGGTCGACATCTCCGCCACCGCGGCCTTCGCTCGCGGCGCCGACGCCGAGCGCTGGCTGGTCGAGCGCGGACCGGATACTCGCGATCACTTCCCGCCGGCGAGCGTTGCCCCGGCTGAGAGTGCCGGCGAATCCAGGCACAGGGCGACCTCCCTCACCCGGCCGACCAGCGCCCTCGCCGCCTGCTCGGCCGTCAGCGCGCCCCCGCTCATCAGGCGCGCTCCAACTGGAGTTCGCGCTGCTGACCGGGCGCGAGCTCGACCGCGTGACCGTGCACGAGGAGGTTGACGGGGCCCGTCCCGCCCGGCCGCACGCTGAGCCGGATCCGGTCCTCGGCCAGATCGACGTCGACGCGATGGCCCCGGTAATGGACGCTGAACCGCAGCTGCTTCACCTCCGGCGGCAGCGCCGGCTCGAAGCGGAGCACGGGCCCGAGGGCACGCATGCCGGTGAGGCACCGCAGCACGATGTCGACCGTCCCGGCCATCGCCCCCAGGTGGATGCCTTCGGCCGTGGTGCCGCCCTGGACGTCGGCGACGTCGCTCTCCAGCGCATGCTGCAGGAACCTCCATGCCTGCTCGGGCTGGTAACGGGCCATCACCCACGCGCTCACCACTCCGCTGAGGGTGGAGCCGTGTGAGGTCCGGTCGAGGTGGTACCGCACGCTCCGGGCGAGCTGTTCCGGGCTCACGTCGTAGCCGAGGCTGCGAAGCAGCCCGCGCAGCTCGTCACGGGAGAGCAGGAACAGCAGCATCAGCACGTCGGCCTGCTTGGCGAGCTTGTAGCGGTTGGTGCTGTCGCCCTCGGCCTCCAGCAGCCGGTCCAGCCGCTGGATGTTGCCGTAGCGCTCCCGGTAGCCCTCCCAGTCGAACTCGGGTAGTGCCTCATAGCCCTCGAACTGGGTGAGGACGCCGTCGGCGTGGAAGACGACCTTCATCTTCATGGTGATGTCCCGCCAGCGCTCGGGCTCCTCGTCCCGGATTCCGAGCTCCTGGACGAGCTCCTCGCGGTAGTGCGGCGGCAGGACGTCGAGCGTCTCCAGCGCCCGCTGCAGCACCCACACCGCCATGACGTTGGTGTAGGTGTTGTTCCGCAGCCCGGGCTCGTCGGAGTCCGGGGACGCCTCGTGGTACTCGTCCGGGCCCACCACGCCGTGGATCTCGTAGCGGTCCTCGTCGGTGTTGTAGGTGGCCATGCTCGCCCAGAACCGGGCGATCTCGATCAGCAGCTCGGCGCCGGTGAAACGCAGGAACCCGATGCTCCCGGTCACCATGTAGTGCTGCCACACGTTGTAGGCGATCGCGATGTTGACGTGCCGCTGGTTGTGCGAGTGGTCGGGCAGCCAGCGGCCCGACTTCGGGTTGAGGTGGACCTTCTGGGTCTCCTCGCGGCCGGTTGCCCCGCTCTGCCACGGGAACATCGCGCCCTCGTACCCCTCGGCGCGGGCTGCTGCGCGGGCCGCGCCGAGCCGCTCGTAGCGGTACCGGAGCAGAGCTTCGGCCAGGCTCGGGCGTTCGAAGTTGAAGAACGGAAAGATGAACAACTCGTCCCAGAAGACGTGACCGCGGTAGGCCTCCCCGGTCCAGCCCCGCGCCGGAACGCCGACGTCCAGGTGCTGCGTGTGCGGCGAGATGGTCTGCAGCAGGTGGAAGATGTGCAGGTGCAGGACCGTCTCGGTCCACTCGTTGGCGCTGTCGAGCTCGATGTCGAAACGGTTCCACAGGCTGTTCCACGCGCCCACGTGCCGCGCCAGCAGCTCGGTGAAGTCGTCCACTGTCGTAACGGCGAGCCGGGCGTCGTCGCGGCTCTCGGAGATCGCGCGGTCCCGCGACGTGTACACCGCCGCGATCTTCTCGACAGTCGCCGAGCGCCCGTCCTCGAGCATGACGCCCAGCGTGTGGGCGACGTACCCGGGCTCCTCGACCAGCCGCCGGTCGACGTCCTGGCGCTGCCCGTCGCGCACCACCCGCGTGCGCGCCGCGACGGCGACCCGCACGTGCGACTGCAGGGTCTCGACCTGCAGATCGATGGTCTCCGGATCGACCTCGCCCTGGCCCAGCACCTGCAGATGGCGGCTGTTGAGGTCGCGGTAGCGATTGACGCCCGTGTTCTCGACCCGCCCGTCCAGCCCGGACACGACCTCGATGCGGCCCGACCAGTTCTCCGCCGTGAACGTGGTCTCCAGGCCGGCGAAGTGCTCGTCCTTCATGTTGACGAACCGGCGCTGGACCATGCTGGTGCGCCGCCCGTCGGCCTCCTGCCAGGTCATGTGCCGGGCCAGTACCCCGCGGCGGATGTCCAGCTCGAAACGGTGCGCGATCACGTCCGCGTGCCGAGCGTCGAACCACTCCCCACCCTCGATCCGGAAGCGCAGCGGCAGCCAGTTGGGGACGTTGACCAGGTCCTCGTTCTCGACCATGCGCCCGGCGACCTCGGTCTCGGCGCGGTCGTAGAGCCCCGCGATGTACGTGCCGGGGTGGTGCACGTCGTCGGCATCCGCCTCGGGCAGAGCGCCGCGGGTGACCAGGTACCCGTTGCCGAGCGAGAGGAGCGCTTCCCGAAGCCCCTGCCGGGCGGGATCGAAGCTCTCGTACACGAGCGTCCAGACGCTCGGCGGCTGCTGAGTGCGCCGCTTCCTCATCTCGGCGGCCGCCCGGCGCTCCTCGAGGAACCCCGTGCGCAGGGCGCGCCGGGAGACGTCGTCCAAGGTGGTCACGACGAGATCCGCGCCCGCGTCCAGCAGCATCTGCCGGTCGTCCAAGCGGGCCACGCCGAGCGCGGCCATGCCGGCCGCCTTGGCGGCCTGGATGCCGCTGGTCGCATCCTCGGTGACGAAGCAGTCGGCCGGGGCGACACCGAGCTCTTCCGCCGCGGTGAGGAAGATCGTCGGATCCGGCTTGCCCTTGGGGAAGTCACGGCCGGAGATGTCGGCGTCGAAGATCTCGGCAAGGGTCATGCCCGGGGTGATGAACTCGTAGTCGATCCGTTGCTCCGCGGCGAACAGGTCCAGGCGGATCCGGTCGAGGAACAACTTGGCATTCTTCGACGACGACGCCGCCGCCACGGGGACGCCTGACGCCTTCACGTCCAGGACGAAACGCAGCGCGTCCGGGAACGCCATGAAGCGGCCCTGCTCGATCAGCTTGAGCACGTGCTCCTGCTTCGCGGCCGCGTACTGCTCGATCCGGGCGTCGATGTCCGGGACACCGAAGTGCTCCATCGCCGCCCGGGCACCGGACATCCGGGGCATTCCGGCCATCACTTGCTGGTATACGGCCGGCGTGAAGCGTTCGGCGGACCAACTCGTCTGGTCACGGATGTCGCGCCACTCGCCTTCCATCAAAGATCTGAAGGCCTCGCGCCAAGCCAGTTCGTGCGGGGAATCGACGAGCACCCCGTCCACGTCGAAGATGGCTCCGCCGAAGCCTGCTGTCCTGGTCATCGATATCTCCCTCGCCTCGGTGCGGGAGGGCAATTCCCCCGTATAGGGCTTGAGCACCGACGAAAGGTTCTGCTCCTGCGCCGCTTGCAGTTGCACTGCGGTCATTGCGGCCTTCTCCGACACCGGCAACCGACTGTCGATTCATTCGGATCACCTCTCGGTGACGCGGAGCAGGCATATGTGATCTGGTCGACCGTCGACGGTAGTCCGCACCGCCGCCAAATTCCAGGGAAGCGGAGGACAACCTTGAGTGTTCACTCAGGTACGGCCTGTGACTGGTTCGAGGTTCAATATCATCTCGTAGTTGATATTGACCACGAGGAAGAGCGGCCGATCATTCTCGTCCACAGGGCATTCCTCCCGCCCCACGGGACCGACGCCGATTCGGAGATTCCTCGGAGATCCGCCGGACATGCGGCCGCCTCAACGCCGCGAGACGGCACGGGCGACGTTGAAGCCGAGCGGCGGAGCGCCGGGCGGCGGTGGGAGCGGGAAGCGCCCCACCCCCTGCCGGTCGAAGCGCACCCGGCAGGGGTTGTGGGCACTCCGGGACAGGTGTGTGATGGCGGCACGTCACACGCAGGACCCGGCCACCGCACTGGGGAGTCTCTCCTGGCCGAGGCTGTGCGGTACGGCGGCGCCGTTTGCTCGCGGACAGCGAGGAGAAGGTGGGTGATGGTCGTGTGGCCGAGCCGTCGTTCTCAAATGTCGATCGTGACGGTTGCGGCGTGCCTCGGGCTGGCCGCGTGCGCTACGACACCGGGGCCGACCAACCCGGTGCAGAACCCGAACCAGTCCAAGGTGGCCGTGGGGATGGTGACCCACGGTCAGGCGAACGACCCGTTCTGGGCGCAGGCGAAGCAGGGCGCCGAGCAGGCCGCGTCGGACTTCAACGTGGATCTGCGGTACAGCGCGCCGCCGACCACCGACCCGCAGGCGCAGGCGCAGCTGATCACCGACGCGGCCGGGCAGAAGCCCGCGGCGATGGTGGTGACGATCCCGGACCCGGCCGTACTGGCGGGGCCGATCAAGCAGGCCGCGGACGCGGGCACCCCGGTGATCGTCGCGAACGTCGGGGTGAACCAACTGGACCAGGTCGGCGCGCTCACCTTCGTCGGCCAGGACGACGCGCTGGCCGGTCAGCAGGCCGGCACGGCGATGGGCCAGGCGGGGGTCAACCGAGCGGTGTGCGTCATCCACGAGGAGCAGAACACCGCGCTGACGGACCGGTGTAGCGGCTTCCAGCAGCAGTTGGCGATGACGGGTGGCACGGTCGCGGTCGTCCACGTCAACGGCTCCGACCAGCAAGGCGCGCAGACGGCGATCGCGAACGCGTTGACGCAGGATCCGGCGGTCAACGGGGTGCTGGCCACGGGCATCCAGGGGTTCAGCGCGGCCAGCGCCGCGATCACCGGCCTGAACGCGGGCGGGCGCGTCAAACTCGGCACGTTCGACGTGTCGGTCGAGAACCCGGACGACCTGACGGCGGTGCAGAACGGCGAGGCGCTTTTCGTCGTCGATCAGCAGCCCTTCCTGCAGGGGTATGACGCGGTGCAGGTGGCGGCGTTCCAGGCGCGGTTCGGGCAGCACCCGTTCCGACCGATCTACACCGGGCCCAGCCTGGTGACGACGGACAACGCTGCCAAGGTGACGAGCCTGTACCAGGGCCTGGGCAAGCAGGAGCAGCGGATCAGCGTGGCCATGGTCACCCACGGCCAGGGCTTCGACCCGTTCTGGGCCCTGATCCGGAAGGGGGCCGAGCAGGCCGCGTCGGACTTCAACGTGGACCTGGCGTACGCCTCGCCCGCGACCACCAACCCTGACGAGCAGGCGAAGCTGATCATCGAAGCGGGCGGGAAGAATCCCGCGGCGATGGTCGTGACGATCCCCGATCCGGGGGTGTTGACCGCGCCGATCAAGCAAGCCTCCGGGTCCGGACTTCCGGTTGTCGTGATGAACATCGGGGCCACCCTGCTCGACCAGGTCGGCGCGATCACCTACGTCGGTCAGGACGAGACGCTCGCAGGCCAGGAGGCGGGCACGGCGATGGCCCAGGCGGGGGTTACGCACGGGCTGTGCATCATCCACGAGGAGCAGAACATCGCCCTCACCGATCGGTGCAACGGTTTCCAACAGCAGCTCAGCAGCACGGGCGGCACGGTGACGGTGCTGCACGTCAACGGCTCACAGCTGCACGACGCCCAGCAGGCCGTGGCGAGCGAACTTCAGCAGGATCCGTCGATCAATGGCGTATTGGCTACCGGCCTTCCCGGCTTCAGCGCCGCGGGCGGCGCGCTGCAGAGCCAGAACGCCTTCGGCAAGGTGAAGCTCGGCTCGTTCGACGTGTCGACGACGAACCTGACTGCGGTGCAGAACGGTCAGGCGCAGTTCGCGGTGGATCAACAGCCCTTCCTGCAGGGCTACGACGCGGTACAGGTGGCGGCGTTCCAGGCACGGTTCGGCCAGCACCCGTTCCGGCCGATCTACACGGGTCCGAGCCTGATCACCAAGGCCAACTCCGCGCAGGTTCTGAAGCTCTACCAGGGCAACGCACCCGTGCTCGTGCAGCAGGGCGGATATCCGAGCTGAGAGGGCTGGTGATCCCATGATTCTGGCCGCCGAAACCCTGACCCTGCAGCTCGGTGGGTTGGACATCGCGCTGCTGGTGATCTACTTCACCTTCGTCATCGGCATCGGCTTCGCACTGAAACGCCTGGTCACGACATCGGTGGACTTCTTCCTGTCCGGCCGGTCGCTGCCCGCGTGGGTGACCGGGATCGCGTTCATCAGCGCCAACCTCGGCGCCATCGAGATCCTCGGTATGGCGGCCAGCGGCGCCCAGTACGGGATCTCGATCGTGCACTACTACTGGATCGGCGCCGTCCCTGCGATGATCTTCCTCGGCATCGTGATGATGCCGTTCTACTACGGCTCGAAGGTGCGAAGTGTGCCGGAGTACCTGGTGCGCCGCTACGACCGCAAGACCCACCTGGTCAATGCGATCATCTTCGTGCTGTCGTCGATTCTGATCGCCGGGGTGAACCTGTACGCGCTGGCCGCGGTGCTGGACGTGCTGCTGGGGATCCCGCTGCCGATCGCGGTCGTGGTGTCGGCGTTGTTCGTGCTGTCCTACATCCTGCTCGGCGGGCTGACCAGCGCGATCTACAACGAGGTGATGCAGTTCTTCGTGATCTGCGCCGGACTGATCCCGATTGTGATCGTCGCGCTGAATGAGGTCGGCGGGATCGAGGGTCTCTTCCAGAAGCTGTCGGTCACCGGGCCGAACTTCACCCACCCCTGGTCGGGCCTCGAGTTCGGTGGCGACAACCCGATCGGCGACTGGGTCGGGCTGGTGTTCGGCCTGTCGTTCTGCCTGTCGTTCGGATACTGGACGACCAACTTCGCCGAGGTGCAGCGGGCAATGTCGGCGAAAGACGACAACGCCGCCCGGCTGACCCCGATCATCGGTTCGTACCCGAAGATCATCATTCCGTTCGCCATCGTCATCCCGGGCATGGCCGCGGTGCTGCTGCTTCCGGGGATCGGCGAGTCCGGCGGGCTTCCCTACAACGACGCCATTCCCGGGCTGATGAACAAGTACCTGCCCACAGGTGTGCTCGGCGTGGCTATCACCGGGCTGCTGGCCGCGTTCATGGCAGGCATGGCGGCCAACATCTCGTCGTTCAACGCGGTGTGGACCTACGACATCTGGCAGAACTACATCCGGCCCGGCCGTCCGGACCGCTACTACCTGCAGGTCGGCCGCTACACCACCATCGCCGGGGTCTTCGTCGGCATCGGCACCGCGTTCCTCGCCGCGGGCTACAGCAACATCAACAACTACATCCAGACGCTCTTCTCGTTCTTCAACGTGCCGATCTTCCTGGCGTTCATCGTCGGCATGTTCTGGAAGGGCGCGGGCCGCAGCTCCGGCTTCTGGGGAATGTTGGTCGGCACGCTCACCTCGTTCGGGATCTTCGTCCTCTACCAGTTCGGCGTGCTGCCCTTCCGCAGTGACCTCGGCGAGAACCAGTGGGCGGCCATCATCGCGTTCCTGGTCGGCCTGGTGGCGATGGTGATCGCGACGCGGTTCAGCGAGCCGAAGACCGACGAGGAGCTCGAGGGCCTGGTCTACGGACGTCAAACCTACGTCGTCGCGGCGGCACCCACGGAGAGAGCAGGCGGCATCGCCGCGCTGGTCAAGAGCCCGGTCGCGCTCGGCGCGATGTCCCTGGCCTTGTGCGTCGTCGCGTACGTCTACATCGAGCTGGTGAACTGACCAAGGGAGGGCGCGTGGCCAAGAAATACGACCTCGATGCCGAGGAAGCCCGGGCCTGGCGGCTGGCCAAGTTGTTCGACCTCCGCTCGTTCATCGGCGTCCTCTTCATCATCTTCGGGGTGCTGGTGATCATTCCCGGGTTGGCCCCCACCCAGGCCGATCTGGACAAGGCGGCGGGGATCAACATCGCGCTGTGGGAGGGCGCGCTCATGTTGGCGCTCGGCGTCATCTTCGTGGCGTGGGTGCTGCTCAGCCCGCCGCCGCCGGTGACCAAGGCTGAGATGGAGGCCCACCGGCAGGCGCTCGAGGAGATGGGCACCTCCGGCGGTCTGCATCACTAGGCCAGTGACGGGTCATACGCGGTGAGCCACGATGCCGTCGCGAGCCGTTGCGTTGAGGTTGAAATCTAGGAGTGCACTATGAGGCTTTCGTCATTGCCCGGACGGGCCGTACGGGAGCAGTCAGCCGTTGTCGATCACGTCGGGTGGCGGGAGCGCAGGAGGCAGCGCAGGCGGTTGGCCGCGCAGGACAGGCTGAGCGCACAGCTCGCCGAGTTGCGCCAAATCCGTGAGCTCGTCGCGGCCGCACGGGACGTCGTGGCGGCGGGCTGGGTGCAGGACGCGTGGTACGTCTGTCGCGATGCGCACGGTCGCCACCACGAAGTCGGTGTCCTGCCGAAGGGGGACCTGCGCAGCGGGCCGGTCGCCCGTGCGTGCCTGGTGGGCGCGATCCTGCAGGCGGGTGGTGGTGTCGCGACCGTCGATACCCAACGCGTGCAGCGCACCTTCGACCTGATTTGGCACACGCTGCACCGAAGCGAGCGCGAGCCGGTCCGGTGGTGTCCCGCACCGCACCTCCGGGCCCAGCAGCTGCGTGACCTGGTCCAGTGGAACGACCGGCCTGGACGGACCGGCGCCGACGTCGAGGCCTTGCTCTGCTCGGCCGAGCAGAGGGCCGACGGAGAGGTTGTCCGGAGCCGTCATCAGCTCGCAGAGGTCGCCGATTCGGCATAGGTAGCCCGGAAAGGGGCGGGGATGAGCGAGCCTCGAGGTCGGTCTCCGATCGTGGTGGGGATCGACGGGTCAGAGAACAGCAAGGACGCGCTGCGCTGGGCGGCGCAGCAGGCCGAGCTCACCGATACAACCCTGTCGGCCGTCGTAGCGTGGCAGGTCCCGGTCAGCTTCGGCACGGTGTGGCAGATGCCCGCCACCTACGGCAAGTCCCACGACCTCTCGCAGGTGGACTTCCCCGCCGACGCGAGGAAGACGCTGGACGCGGCGCTCGAGGAGGTCCTGGGCGCCAATCCGCAGGTGTCGGTGACGCCCCAGCTCGTCAGCGGGCATCCCGCTCCGGTGCTCATCGAGGCCTCGCGGCACGCCGCTCTCCTCGTGGTCGGCCGCAGCGGGCTCGGCGGCTTCGCCGGGATGCTGATCGGCTCGGTCAGCCAGCACTGCGTCTCGCACGCCGCCTGCCCCGTGGTCGTGGTCCATCGCACGGCCGAGCCACACTAGTAGTGCTTTGTCAGGTGCGACACCGGGAGAAGTGGCGACTGGCGCTGGACATGCTCGACCAGCTCATCGAGTGGGGCGCGCCCACGGCGGCCGGTGGTGGCCGACGCCGGCTACGGCGATGCCACCGAGTTCCGCCTCGCCCTGACCGACCGCGGCCTGCCCTACGTCCTGGCCGTCACCCCGACTGCCACCGCCCACACCGCCCAGGCCGAACCAGTCACCCCGGCCTACCGAGGAACCGGACGACCGCCGCTGCCGCGCTATCCCGACAAGCCCGTCGACCTGCGCACCCTGGTCATGCAGGCCGGGCCGGCCGCCGCCCGTGACGTCATCTGGCGCCACGGCTCACGCGCCACACCCGACAATGGCGCCGCTCGGTCCGTCCGGAACCGAGGTCACGCTCACCTACGACAGCTCTCCCGGCAGACCGCGACAACGGCCTGGCCGGGCTGATTTAGCAATTCGGGAACCCACAGTTTGGACTCACATACGACGTAGCTCGTCATACCAGCGGACCCAAGGTAGCCGTAACTCCTTGAACGGCGCGGCAGTTCCGATCAAAACCAATGTCTCGACTCGGTCTACCCCCAGAACTCAAAGGCGAAGCGAGTATTATTGGTGATCAGATGGAGTGTCCTGCGGTCCTTCCTGGACATATGCCTTGCAGTCGCATAATTCGCCTACGCGAACGAGTTCGAAAAAGCGGTTCCTGCAGTCCGTATGTTGGTACCGGCAAGTCAGTTCTGCAGGGCAATCTCGGATGTATCCTCCCGTCACCCGCGACTCGTTGACAGTCGCCGTACTCGCGCCTGATTGCACGACAGTGACCGCCGCGGCGACAATAACCAGGAGCCTACACAATCCTGCCCGGCCGAGGATGAGGGCATCGGGTTGTTCGAGCGATCCGAGGACGCCTCCGACGACAGCTTCGGCCGTCAGGCGGGTTCGGGCCTTCACCCAGGCCCGCATGCTGGGCACGTAGGCGTCATCGAGCCACTTGGCCACTACACCCTTGACACCGGCAGCCACCTGTGTCGCGCCACCAGCGCCCGCTCACCCGCTACTTCCCGAGATCGTGGACGCGCTGCGGGCCCAGTTCGGCGGGTGCGTCAGGCTGGACGGCGAGCTGCACGCGGCCAACGTCGACATGCGCCAGCAGCCGATCCAGTTGACTGCACCAACTCGGCCCTCGCTGGCCTCGTCTCGGGTGGTTTTGATGCTCTCGGTGTGGACTTCGATCATGACGTCTGCGCGTACGTTCGTAGCCGGCCTGGACCGGGGACACTGGGATGGTGATGGCTCTGCGGTGTCTCCTCGGGCTCCTGCTCCTGATCACGGCCGTCGCCTGCTCGGCACCCGGCGCGGGCGATCAGCCGCCGGCTGCCGGGGGAACGGTTCGCCACGACGGCACGCCAGGCACCACGGCCGGACACGCGACGGCCCACCCGGAGAGTGCGCCGCAGACGACCCCTCCCCAGGGATCCGTTTCCGAGATGACCGCGGAGCAGGTCATCGCCAGGCTGGCCGCGAGAATCCCCACGGCACGGTCCAGCATCGTCTACAGCGCGCAGACCGACCCCAACCAGCTGCTCGGCACACCGAACCTGTACGTGTCCAAGGCCGCCTTCACCGACACCCGCATCGACCCCGCCCAGGCCAAGGACACCGAGATCGGCAGCGTCGAACTCGGCGGCTCCGTCGAGGTGTTCCTCGACGAGGCCGACGCGCGCGCCCGCAAGCAGTACATCGACGAGACCATCGCCGACCTTCCGATCGACGTCAGCGAGTACTCCTACGTGCGCGGGCAGGTGCTGCTCCGCCTGTCCCGGCGCCTCCCACCGGAACAGGCCGCCGAGTACGAGTCCGCCCTCGACGCCCTGTAAGCATGACCGGCGGGCGGACGTGATCAGCTGCCACCTCGGTCGCGACCTCACGGCTCGCTACCAGCCGAACCCTCCGTCACTGCCGCCTGGCTCGAGATCTATTCCCGACCGGAGGACGACCCCGAACTGGTGGAGCTCGGCGAGCGCCTGATCGAGGTCGCCGACCTGTACCGGCAGTGGCGCCACTGCCATTTCGTGACGGTGGAGAGGGTCATGGGATCCAAGCCGGGCACCGGGGGCACGAGCGGCGTGGAGTGGCTGCGCAAGGTGACCGAACACCGGTTCTTCGAGGAGCTCTGGGACGTACGGTCCAGCCTGTGACGATCACGTTCCAGCTCGGCTCGACCGTGCGTCGTCAGCGTCTCGTGGGGGGTCCCACCTCGTCGGAGGAGCTCGCCACGGCTGGAGCACCGCTGGACATCACCTCATCGAAATACTTGCCCGCCTGCTGTTCGAGCACCGCCATCACCCCGCGGAATGCCGCGGCGGCGCGGTGGCGCGGCCGGGCGCGGAAGCAGCCGATCGGGCACCTCCGGATCGAGGACGGCGAACTGGCGGAAGGCGTGGGCGGCGCGCACGCGGACCAGGAACGCGGCCCGATCGGCGTCGCTGCCACCTGAACCCGGTGGCACGACGTCACCGAACTCCGCGACGAACTGTTCGTACCGGGCGCACAGACCCTCGACGTCCCAAGCACGTTCGACGAGATGATCGAGCGGCGAGTCGACCGGTGACGTGCCGACCAGCACGCCGACCCGATCCGCGACTCCGATGCTCACGGCAACGCCGTGCACCTCACGATCACGCGTGTGCGGTGACAGCCAGATCGAATCCTGCAGCGGACGGAAGCCGAGGAACCGCAGGCGACGAGCCAGCCTGTTGCGCTCCAACGTCCGCGACTCCGGCAACGCGTGCCACACCGTCGTCCAGGTGCCGTCCCACTCGGCGCGGCTTCCGAGCGTGAACAGCCGCCGATCACCCTCTGCCAGGAGCTCCGCGCAGCGCGGGGTGATCTCGTAATAGACGTGCCGACCGGTGCGCACCCGACCCAGGAGATTCCGGCCGACCAACCGATTGAGCGCCGCACGTGCGGCGAGCGTCGAGTAGCCGACCTCGTTCATAGCCCGCGAGGTCTACAAGCTCCTCACTCAGCCACGACCGGCGGCACCTCTCAAGACTGAAACCCATAGGAGCTTCGGCAAGATCGAGCGGTTCAACCGCACCCTGCTCGACGAATTGGCCTACGCCCGTCCTACCCCAGCGAGACCGCCCGACGCGCCACCTTGCCCGACTGGCTGCACTACTACAACCATCACCGCGGACACACCGCGATCGGCGGCCCGCCAATGAGCAGACTCAACAACCTGCCTGGACATCACAGCTAAGGCGCCCGGCCGCCCGGTGTCCTACGTGGACGACCAGTCGGCAGAGGGAGTGCTCGGCCTGCTCGATCCAGCGGAACGGCGCGGTGAAGTGGAAGCGCCCCGAGGCGTCGGTCCCCCTCCAGAATCCCGGACAGATTCACGAGCCCCGCTCGCGTGGTCACACCCCCCTCCCCGCGAGGTTCTCGAGCCACTGGTTGATCAGGCCGGCAGCATGATCGCGCCGGTGTTCGCCGGGTCCGACGGGGTTCCCGTAGTGGTCGGCGACGACGGACTCGATCTGCTTGTGGGTGCTGGCGATGCAGTCGGCGATGGCCTGGAAGTCGCTCGGGAACACGCAGTTGTCCGCGGTGTAGGCGATGAGCAGGGTCGGTAGGGTCACGTCCGGGCCCGCCTTGGCGATCGTCGCGTTCGACGAGTGCGCCGACCACGTCGACAGCCACGCGTCGGGAGTGGCGAGCCGGCCGAAGCCGACGATGCCGTAGTTGGTGACCTCGGGTCTGGGTCCGTAAACCGACCCGTAGCCGCGGTCGGACTTGTCGAGGCTGAGATCCATGGCGCGCAGGTCCGCGTCGGTGCGCCAGACGGTGATCAGCCTTGCGGTGCCGGCACGGCGGCGGTCAGCGGCGGTGTCGTCACCCGCTCTGACCTTCCTGCGGGCGGCCAGTGCTTCGGCGATGTGCTCGCGGGCCCGGGCGTCGATGCGGGCGATGCGGTCGAACTGGGCGGCGCGGTAGCGGTCGACGAACTCGGGCGGGTAGCTCGAGCTCTCGGGTGCGGGCCGGTAGCCGTTGTTCCCGTCGAAGGGATCGAGCGCGGGGTCGACGGAGAAGGCGTCGTCCTCGTCGGTGACCGAGGGGTCGATGCAGCGGCTCAGCAGGGTGCCCTGTCCGGGGTGCGGCGCGACGTAGGCGAGGGCGTCCAGGGTCGGCAGGGTGGCCTTGTCCAGGAAGCTCGGGCGCCCGGCTGGTGTGCGGGCGATGCGGTTCTCGGGGGCCTTCTGGGACTGCTGGACGTAGTAGGTGAGCAGCCCGCCGCCGCCGGAGTTGCCCAGGCCGACGGTGCGCAGGAATCCGAGGGTGTGCAGCCAGGTCAGGCCGGCACCGAGGTCGAGGAGGGTCTGCTCGTGGACCAACCGCAGGTCGTTGCCGGCGTCGCGGGCCGCCACGGCGTAGACGGCGTGCCCGGCACCCACCAGGGCCGGGATCAGGTAGTGGCGGGACATGTCGACCCGCGGGTGCATGACCACGATGACGGTGGTGTCGCGGGGCTCGCGACCCGGCGGGGTGTAGAGGGTGCCTTTGACCGCGTTGTTGTCGACGGTGACGCTGGTCTGCTGGTGGATCCCGGTGCCGGTGGGCAGCTCGGACGGATACCAGTCGACGTTGAGGCCGGGGTTGGTGGCCATGTCAGACACCCGCCTTCGCGTCACGGGTCAGCAGCCGCCCGGCGCCGGGGAGGTGGACGGGCAGGCCGAGGAGGTCGAGCAGGGTGAACGCGCCGGCCGTGGCGGCCGACAGCACGGGCAGCCCGAACTCGTCCTCGGCGGTCTGGATGAGCGGCAGCGAGGGCATCTGGACGCAGGCGGACAGGACGAGCGCGTCGGCGCCCGACAGGTCCAGCGAGCGGGCGGCATCGAGGACCTGAGCGCCGGGGATGCAGCCGACCTGGGCGTTGTCGGATACTTCGAGGGCTCGCCAGTCGGTGACCGCGATCCCCTCCGCCTCGAAGTACGCCACGACGAGCTCGGCGACCGGGCGCAGGTAGGGCATGACGAGGGCGACGCGCTGCGCACCGGTCGTGCGCAGGGCGTGCACCAGCGCGCCGGCGCTGGAGGTGACCTGCGGGGCGAGACCGCGGTTGCCGAGCTGGTCCACGACGGCGCGCTCGGTCAGCTCGTGCTCGCCGACGCCGTCGGTGTGGCCCTGGGCCATCAGGGCGACCAGGCAGGCGTAGAGGATGGCGTCCACGCCGGCGTCGCCGATCTCGTCGACGCACCGCTCGCGCTGCGCGTTCATGGCGCGCAGTTCTTCGGGCGAGACGGTGTGCATCCGCATCCGGGTGGAGTGGAAGGAGAACCCGGCGTCCCGGTGCCGCTGCAGCAGGGCCGGCATCTCCCGTTCGACGGTGGTGTTCGAGCTGGGAACGACGAGCCCTATGCGGTGGTGCGGGCGCCCGGTGTCGCCGGGGCCGGGGTGGAAGGTGGTTTCGGTCATCGTCAGTCCTGTCATGGGCTGGGACGGGCTCAGCGCCGGACGACGCGCAGCGCGTTCTTGTCGTGCTGGACCACGCGCGCGTCCTGCAGGCCGGCGAGGGCGCAGTACCAGACGGCGTGGCGGCACCCGGTCGACCGGCGGTCGACGATGATCTGGTCCTCGGTGCTGGTGTGGCCCGCTCCGACGTCCTCGCCGGGGTCGGCGGGTGGCCGGTCACCGCCGTCGAGGGCGATCCGGTAGTACGGTCCGACCTTCTCGACCTGCAGTGCGGCGTCCTCCTCGGCCACCCGGACGACACCCTCGTTCTCCGGGACGTCCAGGACGAAGATCGCGGTCACCCCGTCACCGCCTCGGTGGGTGCGAGGGCCTTCCGGTCGGCCTCCCAGCGGGCGGCGCGCTCGACGATCAGCTCGGCCTTGCGGGTGAGCAGCTTGTCCAGCGACGGCTCGGGTCCGGCCGCGACATCGCAGAGGGCCTCGATCGTCAGCTCGGCGTCGAGGTCCTCCTGCGGGGTCACCGGCCGCAACGCCCGGGTGATCTCGATCATGTACCCGTTCGGGTCGTGGGTGTAGATCGACTCGATCGTCTCGTGCATGACCTGCATCTCGCAGGGCCACCGGCTCTCGTCGAGGCGACGGCGGTACTCGAGGAGGTCCTCCTCGGAGTCGACGTGGATCGCCAGGTGGCGGGAGTTCGCGAAGAACTCGGGCGTGCCCTCGGGCAGCCGCGCCCAGGCGTCACCGCGGGCGTTCGGGTCACCGACGGGCTCGTGACCGAAGTAGTAGAAGAACGCGATTCGGTCGCCGCTGCCGATGTCGAAGAAGAAGTGGATGAAGTCGGGGTGGTTCTCCGGGCCCCAGCCGGCCGCGCAGATCGAGTGCACGACGGGGAACTTCAGCGTGTCGCGGTAGAACCGGACGGTGGCGGCGGGGTCGAAGGTGGGGAAGGCGGCGTGGTCCACGCCCTTCACCCGGTGCTCCGTCTGGGTGCTGTTGTCGGTCATCGGTGAACCTCCTCATGGATCTCTCGGTTGGTCGCCACGGTCGTCAGACCGTGTCGATCGGACACACCAGGTCGGTGCGGGCGGCGGCGACGCCGGCGGCGAGGTCGTCGAGGCAGCTGCTCGGGCCGTCGACGACCACGAGTCCGCCGGTCTCGGCGCGCAGACGCTCACCGACGTCGAGGCGGGTCAGCAGGTGGCGCCGGTCCGCGGGGCCGGTCAGCCAGAAACCCGCCCAGCCGGCGAGGGTGAGGTCGTGGAGCTTCTTGACCAGGGCGTCGGCGCCGGTGCTCCAGGGGTCGTCGAGCACGACGGTGACGCGGGCGAGGTCGGCGCCGCTCGGCGGAGGCGTGGTCCCGTCCGGCAGCGGTGCGGTGAGGCGGTCGCGGTCAGTGGCGGGCAGGACCCTGCCGGCCCACTGGCGGTCGGCGTGGATGAGCGGTCGGCCCAGCACCCAGTCCACGACGCCCTCGACCGGGACGTGGGTGGGTTCGACGTCGGCGAACCGGGCGACGCCGCGACGGACGATGTCGGGGTTGGTGTCGGCGAAGCGTTGCAGGCCGACGTTCCCGGTCCGGGTCATGTAGGCGACCATGAGCTGGTCGACGGGGAGGTTGGTGCGGCGGGGGAAGGAGTCCCACCACAGCATGCTGCGGCGGGCGAGTTCCTGGATCCGCCGGACCTGAGGCCGGCGCTCGCGCTCGTAGCGGGCCAGCGCGGTGGGCAGGTCGGATTCCTCGGCGATGGCGTCGCACAGGGCGATGGCGTCCTCCATCGCCAGCTTGGTGCCGGACCCGACCGAGTAGTGCGCGGTGTGGGCGGCGTCGCCGAGCAGCACCGCGTTGCCACGGGTCCACCGCTCGCAGTGCACGGTGCGGAACCGCAGCCAGCGCGTCCGGTTCCCGATCAGCCGGTGGCCGTCGAGGTGCTCGGCGAAGGCCTTCTCCAGGTAGGCCAGCGCCGTGAGGTCCGACTCGTCCGGCCCGGTGGCCTCGGTCGTGACGTCGAACCCGGCGGCCCGCCATGTCGCCTCGTCGGTCTCGATGAGGAAGGTGCTGCGGTCGGGGGCGTAGGGGTAGGCGTGGGTGACGAACGTGCCGTGCGCGGTGGTCACCGGCGCGAAGACGGCGGTGTCGAGGGCGAAGTCCGCACCGGCCCAGAGGTAGAGCCCGTCGGCGACGTCGATGTGGGTGCCGAAGTCCGCTGCGTGGTCGGTCCGGGTCTGGCTGTTGACCCCGTCCGCGGCGACGACCAGGTCGGCGTCGTCGAGCTCGTCGAGGCGGTGCCGAAAGCCGTAGTGCAGCTCGACCCCGGCCGCCTCGGCGTGCCGCTCGAGCACCGCGAGCAGCTCGGTGCGGGCGATGCCGATCAACGGGCCGTTGTGCACCCGGGCGGCCTGGTCCCCAACGACCATCCGCATGTCGTGGCGGCGGCCCGCGGCGATGATGTCCGCCTGGCTGGCCGCGTCGGCCTCCTCCAGGTTGCGCTGGGTCCGCCCGGCCAGCGCGACCCCGAATCCGAAGGTCTTCTCCGGTACGCCCTGCTCGTAGAGCCGGACGGTGGCGTCGGGGTGTGCCAGCTTGAGCAGGCGCGCGGCGTACAGGCCGCCGGGGCCACCCCCGAGCACGGCGATGCTCTGAAGCCTCATGCGGGCACGCTCTCCTTCTCGATCTTCTGCTCGACATCCGCCCGCAGGTCCTTCTTCGAGACCTTGCCGACGTTGGTCAGCGGGAACGCGTCGACGATCTCGACCCGCTCGGGCAGCTTGAACTTCGCCAGGCCCCGGCCGAGGAGGAACGCCGCCAGCGAGGCCACCGTGGGGTGCTCCGCTCCGTCGGCGACCACCAGATAGGCGCAGATCCGCTCCCCGAGGACGGGATCGGGCATGGCGACGACGGCAGCGTTGCGGACGTCGGGGTGCCGCACGAGCAGCTCCTCGAGCTCCTCGGCGTGGATCTTCTCGGCGCCGCGGTTGATGACGTCCTTGATCCGCCCGTCGATGGCGTAGAACGGCCTGCCGTCGAGGACGTGGCAGGTGACCAGGTCGCCGGTGCGGTAGAAGCCATCGGAGGTGAACGCGGTCGCGTTGTGCTGCGCAGCGCGGTAGTAGCCGGTGATCGTGTACGGGCCGCGACAGGCGAGCTCGCCGAGCGTCCCGTCGGGCACCTCGTCCTCGCCGGCGACATCGAGCACGCGGACCTCGTCGGCCGGGGATATCGGCGTGCCGACGGTGTTCAGCCGAGCCCACTCGGGGGCGTCGGGCGGGGTGTGGAGGAACATGCCCTCGGCCATGCCGAACATCTGCTGGGCGTGGATGCCCAGCTCGCGCTCCAGGCGTTCGATCAGCTCGACGCTGGGGCGCTGACCGCCGAGTACGAACCGCTCGATGCTGGTCAGGTCGGTGTCACGGGCGCGATCGTGCTCGAGCAGGCGGATCGCCACGGCGGGCGGGACGACGGGCATGACGGTGACGCGTTCGGCCGCGATGAGCTCGAGCACCGGGCCGGGATCGGCCCCCGGGGCCACGACGCAGGTGCCGCCGGCCAGGTGCGCGGCCTGCAGCGCGGCCGCGGTACCGGCGTTGTGCATGATCGGCAGCGCATGCAGGACGACCGACCCGGGGGTCAGCTCCAGCGCCTGGGCCCAGATGCGTGAGTTGTAGACGTACTCCTCGTGCCGGCGGGGCGCGACCTTCGGCAGCCCCGTGGTGCCCCCGGAGAGCTGGAGAACGACCAGCCCGTCCGGGTCGACTCGGACCCCGGCCAGCGCGGCGCGGGCACCGGGGCTGCGTCCGGCGTCCAGGATCGCGTCGTAGGTGTGCGCGGAGCCGGCCGCGGCGGGTACCGGGCCGCGGGCGACGATCAGGGTGTCGAGCACCTCGACCTCGCGCTGCAGCCGGGCGCCGGACTCGACCAGGTCCCGGCTGCGGAAATCGGCCTGCACGACGTGCGCACGGGCGCCGGTGTGCGCGGCGAGCATGCCGATCTCGCGTTCCCCGTGCTGGGGGAGGGTGCAGACCGGGATGATCCCCGCCTTGATGCAGCCGTAGTAGGCCACGATGGTCTCGAGCACGTTCCCGAGCTGGAACATCACCCGATCCCCCGGCTGCAGCGCGGTGGCGGTCAGCAGCCCGGCCCCGAAGTCCTCGGTCAGCTCGTCGAGCTCGCGGTGGGTCAGCCGGCCTTCAGCCGTGACCAGCGCGCTGACGTCCGGGTGTGCCCGCGCCGTCCCGCGCAGTGCATCGGCGAGCGTCTCGCCGGTCCACAGGCCCTCGCGCCGGTACCGCGCAACCCGCTCTTCCAGGTCCGCGTCGTGTTGATATTTCGACATCTGTGTCAACCTCAAGTGTGGCCGGGTGCCGGCGGGCAGCGGTCGAGCGGGGATCGAGTGGGACTAGCCCTGCGCAGCCGCGTCCGCGGACGGCGCACCGGATGGCGGTGCGGGAGACAGCGCCGCGGAAAGGGCGCTCTCGAGATGGGTGATGTCTTCCTTCAGCAGCGCGAGCGCGGCCCAAGGCCCCGGCTCGACCTGGCGGTCGCCGTCGCGGCGGACTCCGGACGTCGCGAGGGCGACCAGGACGTCGGCGACAGCCTCGGCGTCGCCGTCGTTTTCCGCGCGGTACCACCAGGCCACCCAGTTGGCCATCCCGAGCATGCCCAGGGCGACGGTGCGGGCGGGAAGGGGGCGGAACCGGCCGGCCTGGACCGCGTCGTCGATCAGGCCGGTGAACAGCTCCAGGACCCGGCGGCGGGCCGCGCGGTGCATCTCGGCGATCTCCGCCGGAAGGTCGGGCTCACTGCGGTCCAGCAGTCGGAACCGCGTCGTGTTGCGGGCGTTGTTGACCACGATCCGGCGCAGCGCGTCCTCGACGCGCTGGTCCTCGTCGAGGTCCTCGCGAGCCCTGGCCTGCTCGAGGATCTCGACGACGCGTTCGAGGACATCCCGCACGAGCGCGGCGAGGATCTCCTCCTTGTTGCTCACGTAGTGGTACAGCGCCGGGCGGCTGATGCCCATCGCGTCGGCGATGTCCTGGAAGGAGGTGTTGGCGTAGCCCTGGGTGGCGAACAGCCGGGCGGAGTGCTCGAGCAGCTCGTTGGACACGAGTCGCCGGCGGCTGTGCTGCCGAGCCATCGCCGCCCCACTCGAGTCGCCCACCGCGTCGTCCCGGCCATCTTGCCCGACGGCGATCAGGCGGCGGGCGCCCAGGGCGCCCGCAGACCGGGAAGGGACCGGCCTTGTCGTCATCCGCATCGTCCTCCTCGCGCGTCGCCGCGGGCCACGTCTGACGATACGGCCCGCCGACATCAGCGTCAATGAGTCGACGCTCGCGATTTCATGAATGCCGAGATATTGACACTCGCGTTCGGAGTCTCCTAGCGTCTGTGCACCCCCGCAGCGCGTGCGGGGCCGATGGAGGAGGTCTTGGATGACGACGCCGTCCGTCCAACGCCGTTCAGTGGTCGCCGCGGTGACGCTCGGGTTCGCCGCGATCGTGTTCGACGGCTACGACCTGATCGTCTACGGCTCAGCGGTGCCGAAGCTGCTCGAGTACCAGGCCTGGAACCTGACGCCGACCCAGGCGGGTGCCATCGGCAGCTACGCCCTCGTGGGCGCCATCATCGGCGCCGTCATGACCGGGCCCCTCACGGACCTGTTCGGTCGGCGGCGACTCTTCATCGCCTCGCTCGTGTGGTTCTCGGCGATGATGCTCCTGTCGGCGTTCGCCCCGAACCCGTGGTGGCTCGGGGCAACCCGGTTCCTGGCCGGGCTCGGCTTCGGTGGCATTCCGCCCACTGCCGTCGCACTGGTCATCGAGGTCGCGCCGGTGTCGCGACGGCACTTGATCAACGCCCTCATGCTGTGCGGGTTCCCCGCGGGCGGTGTGCTCGCCGCGGTGACGGCGCTCCTGTTCCTCGAGCCGCTGGGCTTCCGCGCCCTCTTCGCCTTCGGTGCGTTGCCGCTCGTCACGCTCGTCCCGCTCAGCCTGTGGCTGCTCCCCGAGTCACCGAACTTCGTGCGGCGCACCCGGGGTGTGCCGAGAACCTCGCCGCCGAGCGGTCTGCGCACGTTGCTCTCGCGCAGGACGGCCGTGGCACTGGCGCTGTTCATCGTCACCAACTTCTGCAGCTTCCTGCTGGTCTTCGGGCTGAACACCTGGCTGCCCCAGCTGATGCGCGGAGCGGGCTACCAGCTGGGCTCGGCTCTGGCATTCCTGCTCGTGCTCAACGTCGGCGCCGCGGTCGGGGGCCTGGCGGGTTCGGCGCTCGCCGACCGCTTCGGCAGCCGTTGGGTCGCCACGACCGGGTTCCTCGCGGCGGTGCTCTCGCTCGGCCTGATCGCCGTGCCGCTGCCGACTGCCGTGCTGTTCGTCCTCGTCTTCGTGGCCGGTGCGGCCACCACCGGCAACCAGGTCGTGATCTACGGGTACATCGCCACCCACTACGGCGCCCGGCAGCGCGCCACCGCGCTCGGGCTGAGCACCGGTGTCGGCCGGCTGGGCGCGGTGACCGGGCCCGTCCTCGGGGGCGCGCTCGTCGCGGCGGGGGCGGGGCTCAGCATGAACGTCGGGGTGTTCGCGCTCGTCGCCCTGGTCGGCGCGATCGCCGCCGCCGCCGTTCCGCGATCCCGCGGCGTGCCGGACGACACGGCGCCCGAGGGTCCGGCCGCCGCAGAAGGTGTCGCCGCGGCGATCTCGCCGAGGGCCTGATCATGACCAAGGTCCACGAAGAGGTCGCCGCGGTCGCCGCGCGGCTGCACGACGGGCCCGTCTTCGGGCTGATGGGCGACGCGAACCTCAAGTTCGTCACGCTGATGAGGCACCGCCACGGCATGGCGTACCACGGCGCCCGCCACGAGCCCGGGGCGGTCGCCATGGCCGACGGCTGGGCGCGGGCGACCGGCCGGGTCGGCCTGTGTTCGGTGACGCAGGGACCCGGGCTGACCAACACCGTCACCGCAATGGTGGAGTCCCGGAAGGCCGGGACCCCGGTCGTCCTGCTGGTCGGGGACACGCCCGTCCGGTCGTCCGGACTCAACCAGGACATCGACCAGCGGCGGATGATCGAGTCCCTGGACATCCGCTATGTCGACATCGACAGCGATCGGTACGTCTCCGAGAAGCTGATCGACGCGTTCGGGTGGGCGGGTCGGGAGCTGCGGCCGGTCGTGGTCGGGATCCGTACGGACGTTCAGGACCTCGAGGCGAGGCCGAGCAACCGGGTCGAACCGGCGGGAAGCGCCGTGTCGGTCCGTTCGCCGACGGCCGAGGACGTCGACGCCCTGCTCGACTGGTCGAGGCCTCCGAACGGCCGGTCGTGCTCGCGGGGCGCGGCGCCGTGCGCTCCGGTGCGGGGTCGCTCGCTGTCGGCTCTTGCGCAGCGCATCGGAGCGGTCACGGCGACCTCGGTCCAGGCCAAGAGCCTGTTCGACGACGAGTTCTGCGTCGGGATCGCCGGAGGTTTCGCCTCCCCCGTCGCGGTGGATGTACTCGCCGAGGCGGATCTCGTGCTCGCGTTCGGGTGCAGCCTCACCCCGTGGACGATGCGCATGGGCACCCTCGCGCCGAAGGCGACGATCGTGCAGTGCGACGCGGACGCGGCGGCGCTCGGAGCCCGGTACGCGATCGACCGGGGAATCCACGCTGACGCCCTGGCCACGGCCGACGCTCTGCTGTCGAAGCTCCCTGCGGGTTCTCCGCTCCCCCGCTACCGCATCGAGGAGGTCGGGTCCCGACTTGCCGGCGTTCGCGCCGAACCCGTCGCACCCCTTCCGGCGATCCCCACCGGTCGGCTCGACGGCCGGGCCGTGGTCCGCCGCCTCGAGCAGGTACTGCCGCGGGAGAAGACGGTGGTGGTCGACAGCGGCCACTTCATGGGACATCCGGCGATGCACCTCTCCGTGCCGAACCCCGCCCGCTTCGTCTTCTCCCAGGACTTCCAGGCAATGGGACTGGGCCTGGCCGGTGGTATCGGCGCCGCGGTGGCCGCCCCCGACGCGTTGACGGTCGTCGTGATCGGGGACGGCGGACTCATGATGAGCCTCGGCGAGCTCGACACGGCCGTCCGCGTCAGGCTGCCGATGCTGGTCGTCGTCATGAACGACGCGGCCTACGGGGCCGAGTACCACCTCCTCGACCGCTTCGGGCTGCCGGTCGAGGACAGCTGCTTCCCGGACTCGGACTTCGCCGCGATCGCCCGCTCGCTCGGCGCACGCGGAGCGACGGTCGCCTGTGACAGCGACCTCGACGCCGTCGCGGACTGGCTGGCCGCGCCGGACCGGCCACTCATCGTCGACTGCAAGATCGAACCCTGTGCGATGGCACCCTGGTTCCGGGAGGTATTCGCCCTCATGGAGGCGCAGAACCGGCGATAGGCATACCTGTCTGCTGCGTCGACTTCCACGATCACGCCACCGCATTCAGCAGGTTGGCCAGCACGTCGGGATCGATACCACGAGCATCACGAGCCCAGATGGAGCTGCACCGCAAGACAGTGCTCCACGCGGCCTCGACGATGGTGCGCGAGCGCGGCGTGGACGGGTCACAGTGCCCGAGGTCATGGCCACCGCGGGGCTCACCCACGGCGGCTTCTACCGGCACTTCGAGTCCAAGGACGCCCTGGTGGCCCAAGCCTGCGCCGCCGCGTTCACCCAACGGCTCGCCGACATGGACGACGCGCTAGAAGTCACGGACGACACCGAGGCAGCGCGGCGGGCCTGGCTGGAGCAGTACCTGTCCCCTGCACACCGCGACATCCCCGCGAACGGGCGCGCCACCGCCGCGCTCGCCGCCGACGTCGCCCGCACACCAGACGTGCCCCGCTCCGCGACGCCTACCTCGACGGGCCCCGGAACATGATCGAAAGGATGGGACGCCTGGGACCGGCCCGCGACCCCGAGGCACCTGAGCAGGAGGTCCTCGTCGAACTGGCGACCGCCGTCGGAGCCCTGGTCCTCTCGAGGGCCACCGCCGGCGACGATCTTTCAGAACGCCTGCTCACCCCCGTCGGGGGACGGCTCGTCGGCGACGAGTCGTCGTAGCCGACGGCGGCGATCTCCGGATCGCCGGAACGCGAAAAGCGGGCGCACGAAGCGTGTGGTCAAACGTTGCGTCATGCCTCCACGGGCAGATGCGCGCGCGAGTTTCGTTGCTGCGACGATCGGGGCCCTGCGGCCATGCCGGCCAGCTTCCTCGAGGCCCAGCGGACCCGCCGCCCGGGCGTCCTCATCGCGGCTCCGGGAGCGGGGAGCCACGCGAGACGAGCTCCAGCTCCTCCCCCGCGGCGGGCCGGCCGACCAGCGCGATGTCGCCCGCGGTGTCGGTGCGGCGCACCGCGGCACCAGCCCGCTCCAGCGCGCCGATCAGGCCCGGGTCGGGGTGGCGGTAGCTATTGCCGGCTCCGACGCTGACCACCACCGCGCGCGGCGACACCGCGTTCAGGAACGCCACGGACGTGTATCGGCTCCCGTGGTGAGGCATCTTCAGTACGTCCGCCCGCAGGTCGACCCCGGACGCGAGCAGGTCGGCCTGCGCGGCGAGCTCCACGTCGCCGGCGAGCAGCACCGTGCCGGCCGGGGTACGGGCGCGCAGCACCAGCGAGCCGTCGTTGACCGCCGTGCCGTCGTCGCCGTCGACGAACGCGGCGGGGTGTTGCGGGCCGATCACGTCGATGGTGAGCGCCGGCCACTCCAACCGCCTGCCCGCGGCGAGCGCGACGAGGGGCGCACCGGCGCCGGACGCCGTGCCCGCCACCTCCCGCAGCGCCCATCCCGGCTCGCGCACCGGGCCGACCGCCACCCCACCCACCGCGCGGTCGCGCAGCGCGCCTGCCAGCCCACCGACGTGGTCGGCGTGCAGGTGGCTCAGCACCACGAGCGCGATGCGCTGCACGCCCAGGCGGTCGAGGCAGGCGTCGACCGGCCCGTCGTCGGGGCCGGCATCCACCAGCACGACCCACCCCGGGCGGCCGGTGGCGAGCACGATGGCGTCGCCCTGGCCGACGTCGCAGGCCACTACCGCCCATGCAGGGGGCGGCCAGCCCGGTGGCGCGATCCGCGTGGGCACGAGGACGAGCGCGAGCCCCAGCGCGACGGCGAGGAGCAACGCCCGCCAGCGCGGGGAGCGGCCGAACCACAGCAGCCCCAGCACCAGCAGGCCCAGCAGCACCGCGCCCGGTAGCCCGCCTGGCCACCCGAGCACCGCGCCGGGCACCGCCGCGGCCCGGTCGGCCACCAGCACGAGCCACCAGACCGCGGGCCCGGCGACCCACGCGCAGGCCTGCGCCGGCGGCGCGCCGAGCGGCGAGACCACCGCGGCGAGCACGCCCAGCACCGTGGCCGGCGCGACGGCGGGCACGGCGAGCAGGTTGGCGACCACCGCGACCGGGCTCACCTGCGCGTTCAGGCCGGCGATCAGCGGGGCGGTGGCGAGGAACGCGGCCGCCGGCACGGTGAGCGCCTCGGCCACCCACCGCGGCACCCCCCGCCGCTGCAGCGCGTCGGACCAACCCGGCGCGATCAGCACCAATGCGGCGGTGGCGAGCACCGACAGCGCGAAACCCGGGTCGACGGCCAGCGCAGGATCGGCCAGCAACAACACCAGCACCGCTGCCGCCAGCGCGGGAACGGCGGACCGCCCCCGCCCCATGGCGAGTGCGAGCAGCACCACGCCGGCCATCGCCGCCGCCCGCACGACGCTCGGCGACGGCCGCGCGAGCACCACGAACCCGAGCACCGCGGCCGCGCTGACGCCGGCGGCGAGGCGGGGGTCGGCCCGCAGCAGGCGCAGGAGCGCGAGGACGGCACCTGCCACGATCGCGAGGTTGGCCCCTGATTAAGCACGTCAGACACATGCGTTTGCCGGCAGGTGGTTGCAAAGCCAGGGGCGTCGACACGTCTGCTCCGCACGAGCAGGGCCGCACCGACGCCCAGCGCATTGCCACCCGTTATTTAAAGGACGTCCGCCACGGCAACCGCTGGCAGTGCAAGGGTCTCGTCCTGCTACATTCGCCTGGTCGAGACATGACGTTTCGGCCGCGCACCGCTCCGGTGGCTGCTCGGGACGGGTGGCGAGTGTGATCCGCGTGCGGCGGATGTGCCCGGACAGGAACCGCTCCGCGTCGACCGCGTCGCGGCGCCGGATCGCGTCGATCAGCAGCCGGTGCTCGTACGTGATGATCGCGCGGCCAGGTCGTCGATCAGCTGCGCGTGGGCGCGCCGGTTGCCCGGCGCCCCTGACCCCGCCGATCCGCGCGGTTCTGGCGCACCACCCAGCACGACCCGGTCCAGCACGCCGGCCACGGCGTCACCCCACCACGACCACCGCCCATGGGGAGATGACCGCGGGATGGCCGTCCTGCGTCACGGAACGCCACGCTGGAAGATCAGTCGAGCACGAGCGCGACGAGCTCGTCGATGAACTGGGGCAGCTTGTTGGCGGAGCGCTCGGTGGGGTTCGCTTGGTAGAGCGCCATTCGCCCGTGCGCGGCCGTGAACACGACCACGGCGGCCCGGTCCGCCGGGAGTCGCAACCGCCGGCCCTCGGCCTCGGCGCGTTCGAAGGAGCGCTGGAACAGCGAGAGGATCTCGATCACCGGGCTGGGCGCGGACGGCGGCGCCTCGGACGGGCGGCGGAACAGGATGCGGTAGTGGCCGGGACGGGTCGCCGCGAAGTCGCAGTAGGCGCGCAGCTGCTCGCGGGCCCGGTCCACCGGATCGCCCCGGTCACCGTCCCCCGCGCGCTCGATCCGCTCGCGCAACCGCTCGACGTCTACGGGCCGGACGCTCAGAGCGCCGACATGCGCGCATGGGCGAAGGCGAACGGGCACAAGATCGTGGCCGAGTACGTCGACGACGTGACCGGCAAGAGCGACGCCGTGGACCGCGTTGGGCTCACTGATGCGCTGGACCACCTGGCGACCGCCGACGGCATCCTCGTCGGCCGACTCGATCGGCTTGCCCGGCAGCTCACCGTGCAGGAGGCGATCCTGGCGATGATCTGGCGCGACGGCGGGCGAGCGTTCGCCGCCGACCAGGGCGAGATCCTCCAGGACGATCCCGACGACCCGATGCGCACGGCCATGCGGCAGGTTCAGGGCGTGTTCGCGCAGCTCGACCGAGCGATGATCGTCAAGCGGCTAAGCGACGGCCGCCGGGCGAAGGCCCGCGTCGGTCGGCACGCCGTCGGCCAGTACGCCTACGGCTACGAGGGCACCGGGAAGGGCCGCGCCCGCGACGCCGCCCCGCGCGCCGACGAGCAGGCCGCGGTGGCGCGCATCGTCGAGCTGCGGCGGGCGGGCGAGTCCTACCGGGCGATCGCGGCCACGCTCGACGCCGAGGGGCACCGGCCCCGCAGGGCGGCGTCCTGGTCGGCCATGGCGGTGCGCTCGGTCGCGCTGCGGGAGCTGGGCACGAACGCGTAGCTCACCAGCGCTGCCGGTCGCCCCGCCACGCACGTGGGCTGCGCTCGTCCTCGTCCGCCTCGGTGAGCGTGCCGTCGGGCTCCAGGTCCCACAGCTGCTCGTCGTCGAGCGCGGCGGCGTAGTCCTGCTCGGTGGTCAACTCCTCGACCTCGGCAAGCTGGTCCGCAGTGACGGTGGCGGTGTGCTCGTCGAGCGCGTCGTGGACGACGCGCACGAATCGGAGCAGATCAGCTGCTCACGGTCGCGCAGGCCGCCGTTGACTCGTAGCCACCCGCTAGGACGCCCGCGCTCTTCACGCTCTGCAGGGTGGCCAGCCGGTTCGCCCCGTGCAGCACCGGACATGTCGAGGTCGTAGACGCGCCGGATGCCGCCCTGCTGGCGAGCCTTCTTGACCTTGAAGCCGATGGAGAAGTTCTGCTCCGCCTCGAACGCCCGGGCCACCTCGTAGTCGTTGCGCCCGTCGGCGGTGCCCAGCAGGAAGCGGGCCTTTACGAGCAGCGCTCCGGCCTCCCGCGGCCATGGTGTGCCGTCCGGTGCGGTCCGCGGCAGGCGCGGATCACCCGGCAGCAGCTCGACCGCGGAGATGGTCTGCCCCACCACGCGGTTCCAGTCGTGGCCGAGGACCATGCGCGTCTTGATCGACTTCAGCGTTCGGCCGGAGCAGCCCGGTACGAGGATGTCCTTCGACGCCGGATTATGCACGTCAGACACGTGCATCCGTCAGCAGGCCGAACACGCTCGTGCCCAACCGACCCGCGGGGCGACCCTAGGTGGCCTTAGTGCGCGGTTTGAACGCAGGCGGTACGACTCTGCCGAGCCGCCGGTCGAGTTCCACCTCGTCCAGCCGAGGCCGGCAGCCGACACCTCGACCCCGACTCGTTGCCACGCATTGGCCTGAACGCCAGGCTGAGAACTGTGCCGAGCGAGCAGGACAAGCGCACACCGGAGGTCGGCGAGCGGTGGGCCTACCGCGCACGGGCGGTCGACCGCCTCGACGAGGTCGAGGTCGTGCGCTTCGGCAGCAAGTCACCACCACGGGTGCTCATCCGCTTCGTCGCACCGGAGCACGAAGGCCACGAAGACTGGGTACCGCCTGGCCGACTCAAGGTGCCATGGGAGCAGCAGGAAGCGTTCCTGACGAACGAGCGTCAGTGGGCTGAAGTTGCGGGCGGTGGCCTACCTGCGGGAGACGGCGGTCGGGCGAGCCATCGGCCTTGTCTTCGACAATCTGGCGGACTGGGAGTACGCCCGCGACGGCTACAACAACGACACCGGCGTATTGATGATCCACGACGTGGACGGGCTACTCACCGACCTCGACCTGGAACGCTCCGACCTGGAGCACCCGCTCAACTTCGTCGACAGTGGCATGCTCATTGCGCCGTGGCCTGTGACCGAGAAGGTCGTCCGCCGGCTGGCAGAACGCCACGCCACGACCCTGCTACCGCTCATAGACGCTGAAGAGCGACAAGCCCGCCGACGCGCACAGTTCGGCGACTACGCCGGAGATCATCACATCTCAGCCGAGATCTGCGCCGAGGTCGATGCCGAGTTCGCCCAATCGCGCGCGATCGTCCGCCAGTGGTGCGGCCAGGAGAACCGTGACCGCCACGACGAGCTCGTGGCGCTCCGGGCCGAGGTCCGGCGGCTCGGCGAGCTGGTCGCGCAGGCGGTGACTGCCCTGCGAGGCTGTGGCGCAATCCGCGATGCCGACCGCATCGAGCGCAAGCTGGGCGTCCCGATCGACGTCATCAGGGCGGAGCGTGATCAGCGGCGCTAAAGGCGCTTGGCTTCGTAGGCTCCAGCCCTTCAGGAACGGCGCCAGCTGGTGCGGCGTGGGCTCGACTTCCGCTGGCGCCAGGTCGGAGCGTCCCCGCGGGTCGAGCCGGTCGGCATAGGCCCGTGCCCAGGCGACCCAGGCGGTGCGTTCGTCGTCATGCTCGTCGCGAACCGCCGCCAGCGCATCGCAGTACGACCGGATGCGCTTCGCCTTCTCCCAGCCGGAAAGCTGCCGGTCGAGCGCTTCAATCCGTCGAGAGTCATGAAAGTCGAGCCGAGCCTGAGCCATGGCCGCCCGCCATGCCTGTTGCTTGTCCCGCTCCGCGCGCTCCGCCGCCTCGCGCCGCTCACGCTGATCCTTCAGCCGGAACACGATCTCCGCCAGCACGTCGCGGAGCTTGGCATCGAGCTTCCAGAGTTGGCGGTCGGCGAAGCGCCGACGCCGACCCCGCAGATGCCAGTCCTCGTCGAACTCCATGACCAGCCGCCCCGACGGCACCTCTCGGGCCTCCGCTTGGACACGCTGCCAGCTGTAGCGCCGATCGCTGCCTTGCGCATCAGGGTCCGGAAGGACGTCCCGGGTCTCGTACTCCTCGTAGAAGCGAAGTCCGCACAGTTGACCGGCCGAGCGGAACGTCAGCGCGTATAAGCCTTCAGCCGCGCCGACTTCCAGTCCCTGCAGACTGGCCGCTGTGGCCAAGGCGTGGGCGATAAGCTGCGCCCGGCGGATGCTCCCAGCCGAGATGTTCCGGAATTCGGCTGCGGCGGCCGGGTGCCAGTCGGCAACGTCGTCAGGCACGGCGATCGCATCGGGGCGCGACCGCCGACGCGCCATGTCGGGGTGGCTGCCTTGGCGCAGCTCGATGACGAGATCGCCGCTGTCCCGGCCGCGGTGCCAGATGTGGTGCTCGGCCGGAACGTGTCCGCTGCGTTTGGTCGCGTCGATCGCCCGCCGCCAGGCCGCGCGCACAGCTGGCGAACGGATCGGCGATGGTGACCGCGCCGTCGCCGTCGAGCAACCGCGCGAGCAGCTCGTCGGGATCAATTCTCGGCGCTGGCTCCGTGGCCGGCTTCCCAGATCCGGGCGGGACACGGCGTGACGCGGCCATCCGTGGCCGAGACGTCGAGGACGGGCGGGCCGCACCGTCCACCGGCAACCGGCCGTGCTCGAGGTAGAACTCGCCGCGCTCCGTCACCGTCGCCTGCCAAGCGCCGCCGTGCTTTCTGACCGCCACCAGTTTGCGGTCATGCAGGGCGCGCGCCGTTACTTTGAAGGCCTGGTCATCCATCACACCGTCCGGGCAGCCGTCAGCAATCCAGCGTAGAACGGCCACCTGACGTTCATTCAGCGGGTCGGATAGTCGCACCTCCCCTATCGAAGGCCGCCAACCTCGGTGATCACTACCCCCTGTTCGCCACCCGGGCCTGTCGGTGCCGCCACTGGATGTCGTGCGGCTGGTTGCACCTTGACGTCGACACATACAGCCACGCGGTCATGCAGGCGTACTTCCGGGCGCGGTCTGCGCGGTTCGAGTTCGGTGAGGCGTCGTGATGATCGCGATCGGCGGCGGCGCCTGCATGTCCCTTGGCTGCTATCCCTGAGAGCGTGTTTGAGAAGGTCGGCGTGTTGACGTGACTGTGCCGGTGTAGTGATCAACGGTGGCGGGTGAGTCGGCAAGCGCGGTACCCCTCGGACACCAGTGACGAGCAGTGGGCGGTGATCGAGCC
>NZ_BAABJO010000048.1:0-56776 GCF_039543345.1 Pseudonocardia adelaidensis
CGAACACCGCATGAAACACGCCCCCGGCTGGGCCGTGCGCGCACTACCCGACGGACGCATCCAATGGATCACCCCCACCGGGCACCGCTACCACAGCCACCCCCACGACTACCGCACCGACGACGAAATGCCACCCGACAAGACCACCACCCGCAACGGCCTGCCGAAAGACCTCACCGCACGGCTGGAACGCATCCAACGCGCCCGCCGCACCACTGTCCTGTGGGACGGCGAGGCCATCCCCGACGACGACGAGGCCCCACCCTTCTGAAGCGCCATTGGCGGTCGGCTCGCGAAGACGGCTGCCCGACAGCCCCTGGGCGGTCCAGAACCTCGCGGAGTCTCCGCCCGGGGCCGCTGCTCGGCGTCTCTCGCCTGCGGGCTTGCGCGGCAGTCGACAGGCCGGCCTCGAATGATCAACCGGATGGGGTGAACAGCCTGTCCAGGTGGTGATCGATGGCGGCGAGGGCGTCCTGGGGCTCGATCACGTCGAGTTCGAGGAGGGTGGTGAAGCCGGTGAGGGCGAGCAGCAGGTCGGTCTCGACCACCGGGTCGCGATCCGGGTCGATGTGCCCGTCGGCGATCGCCTGGCGGACCAACTCCTCGACCATGGCCCGCCCGTGGAGGAGGCCGTCGCGCGCCCGCGCGTGAACGCCGTCGTCGTGCAGCGCCTCCAGGACGTAGGCGGCGCTCATCCGGCTGGTGGCCCGGGCGTCGGGGTGCAGAGGGAGCATCTCGGTGAGCATCAGCCGCAGGACGTCGCGGGGGTGTGCGGGGTGGCCGAGGCTGTGGAGCCCCCGCTCGACGCGTAGCGCGTTCTGTTCGGAGGCGAAGTCCATGGCGAAGGAGAGCATCGCCGTCCGGGACGAGAAGTAGTGCTGCAGTTGCCCGAGGGAGATGTTCGCCTCGCGCGCAACGTTGCGCATCGTCGCGTGCGTGAGGCCGTGCTGCTCCACCACCCGCCACAGAGCCCGGGCGATCGTCTCGCGGCGTTCCCGGTGATCGACGTGCTTTGGCATTCCGGCTCTCCTGCCCGTTTCAATACGGCTGACATAATACGATCGACTTGGAACGTCGCCGGGGGGAGTGGCATGTCTTATCGGGCTGGAGGGCCTCGCATACCTACGACGGAGGGCGTGGTGGAGGGCCGGTGGCGGACGGGGCTGGCCGAGTTCCGCGGCATCGCCTACGCCCGCCCCCCGGTGGGGGAACTCCGCTTTGCCGCGCCCGCTGCGCCGTCACGCTGGGAAGGGACGAGGCGGGCCACGGAGTTCGGGCCTCCGCCACCGCAGTCCGGGCCGGTCCAGGCGGAGTCGGCACGGGACGCGGACTGGCTGACGCTCAACGTCTGCACCCCCGACCCGGGCGTGGCAGGGCTGCCGGTCCTGGTGTGGATCCCCGGCGGCGCCTACATCACGGCGGTGGGCAGCGATCCGACGTACGACCCGGCGGGGCTCTGCGAGGCGGGGCTCGTCGTGGTGAGCCTCAACTACCGGGTGGGCGTGGAGGGGTTCGCTCTCCTGGACGGCGCTCCGCCCAACCGGGGGCTCTTGGACCAGGTAGCCGCGTTGGGGTGGGTGCAGCGGAACATCGCGCGCTTCGGAGGCGACCCCGCCCGGGTCACGGTGGCAGGGCAGTCCGCCGGAGCGGGGTCGATCGCCGCCCTGCTCACGATGGAGCCGGCGCGCGGACTGTTCCGCCGGGCCATCACCCACTCCGTGCCGGGAAACTACTGCTCGCGTGCACTCGCGGAGCAGGTTGCGGCCGCCCTCGCCGACCGGCGCGGGAGGGCGCCCACATCGACGGCCCTGAGCGAGGTCGATCCCTGGCGGCTGGCCGACGAGCTCACCGCCCTCAACGCCGACCTGTCCGCCGACCGCGAGCACTGGGGACGGCTCGCCCAGGTGGGCGTGGCCGCGTGCCCGGTCGTCGACGGCGACGTCCTGTCAGAAACTCCCTGGTCCGCCTTGACCGGCGGCCGTGCGAGCGGAGTCGAACTCCTCGTCGGCCATACCCGCGACGAGTTCCGGCTGTTCACCGTCATGGCCGGGCGGGTCGGCACGTTCACCGACCAGGATGCGCACACCGCCCTCGACCTGTTCGCCCCGCCCCCGGACGGCGCGGACGCCTACCGCGCCGCGTTCCCGCGGGCCACCCCGGAGGAACTGCTCGAAACCGTCTCCTCCGACGCTCTCTTCCGGATGCCGTCGCTGCACCTGGCCCGGGCGAACGCGGTGGCGGGTGGCACCTCGTTCCTCTTCGAGCTGTGCCTGGCCTCACGGACTTTCGGTGGGGTCCTGGGCGCATGTCACAGCCTCGATGTCTCCCTCGCCTTCGGCACGCTGGACAGCCCCACCGGCAGGCAGGTGTTCGGCGACCCACCCAGCCCCGAGGTCCTCAGGGTGTCGCAGGAGCTCCAGCAGGCGTGGGCCCGCTTCGCCGCCACCGGCGACCCCGGATGGGCTGCACACCGCCCCGATCAGCGCCTCACCCGGGTCCTGGACGCCCGGTCGAGGACCACCCCCTACCCCGAAGAGGCCTCACGCCAGATCTGGGAGGACCACACGCCGGCCCGGTTCGACATCGGGACGAGCTCAGCTTGATCTTCAATGGTCCGTCCGACCGGAAGCGTCGTTCGCACCGCCGGGTCACAGTGCCCGTTCCTCGACGAGCCCCGCCACCCGTCGGGCGCTGCCGAGCGCCCGGGCCCCGGTGCTGACCAGGGCCAGGACCACGATCCCGGCACCGAGGCCCAGCAGGAGCCACCAGACGCCGGTCGCCGCGCCGGTGAAGGCCGCGCCGCCGGCGGCCGCGCTCGATCCCATGATCGTGCCGGCGATGGCGACGCCGAGGGTCGTGCCGGTCTGCCGGCCCACGGAGGCCGTCGCCGCCGCCACCCCGGCCATGGAGCGCGGCATGCCGGAGACCGCCGTGTTCGTGATCGGCGGGTTGACGGCGCCCAGGAAGACGCCGAAGAGCAGGTAGGTCGCGAGCACGGCCGGGAGCGGGGTGGCCGGTCCGATCCACGTGGACGCCAGGCCGCCCAGCGCGAGCGCGGCCCCGGCGACGAGGAGCGGCAACCGGGGACCGCGCGCTCCGACCAGCCACCCGGTGACCGGCGAGAGGGCGATGATCAGCACCCCGACCGGGAGCAGGGACAGGCCTGCCGCCAGCGCGGACATGCCTCGCACGTCCTGCAGGTACTGCGGCGTGACGAACAGGAACGCGCCGAACCCGCACAGCGCGAAGAGCGCCATCAGGATCGCCCCGCTGAACGGCATGCTGCGGAACAGGCGCAGGTCCAGCAGCGGGTCTGCGCGGCGCGGTTCGTAGGCCAGGATGCCCAGCACCGCGAGCGCGGCGACGGCGAGCAGCCCCAGGACGAGCGGGGAGGTCCAGCCGGACGCGTGGGACTCGATGATCGCGGAGACGACCCCGGTGAGCACGAGGACCACCAGGAGCTGCCCTACCGGGTCGAACCGGCGCGCCCGGGGGGCCCGGGACTCGGGGACGAAGAGCCGGGTGCACCCGATCGCGGCGGCCACGATCGGCACGTTGATCCAGAAGACGGAGCGCCAGCCGATGCCGTCGACCAGGGCGCCGCCGAGGATCGGGCCCAGCGCGAGCGACAGGCCCGACATCGAACCGAACACGCCGATCGCCCGCGCGCGCTCGGCCGGGTCGGGGAAGGTCGTGGCGACGATCGCCATCGCCACCGGGTTGAGCATCGTCCCGCCGACGGCCTGCAGCGCCCGCGCCGCGATCAGCCACCCGATGCTCGGCGCCAGCCCGCACAGCAGCGAGCCGAGCCCGAAGACGGCGAGGCCGACCTGGAAGATCCGCTTGCGGCCGAACCGGTCGGCGGTGGAGCCGGCCAGGAGGAGGAACCCGGCCAGCACCAGGGTGTACGCGTCGACCGTCCACTGCAGGCCGGACACCGACGCGTTCAGGTCCTGGCGGATCGCGGGCAGCGCGGTGTTGACGATGGAGATGTCCATCACCACCACGACGATGCTGGCGCAACAGATCGCCAGCACGAGGAGCCGGCGGCGGCGCCCGAGCTCGCCTGTCACGGTGTCCTGCACCGCGGGAGTACTCATGCCGTCGACGCTAGAATTGAGAGCGTGCTCGAAGTCAAGCAGCCCGTCCCGGAATCGGGTGTGACCATCGCCGAGGCGGCCCGCCGCACCGGCGTCAGCGTCCACACCCTGCGCTACTACGAGCGCGCCGGCCTCATCGTCACCAGCGTCGACCGCACCGCGAGCGGGCGGCGGCGCTACCGCAAGCTGGACCTGGACTGGATCAAGATCTGCAGCAAGCTGCGGGCCACCGGCATGCCCATCCGCGGCATCCGGCGCTACGCCCAGCTCGTCTCGGCCGGCCACGGCAACGAGCCGGACCGGCTCGCCCTGCTCGAGTCCCACCGGGCCGAGGTGCTCGCCAGGATCGCGGAGCTCCAGCAGAACCTCGAGCTCATCGACCACAAGATCGACGTGTACCGGGGCCGGCTCGCCGCGGGTGAGGCCGACCGCTTCTGGGCCCCGACGGCCTAACGGACGGCAAGCCGCACGGGCAGCGACTCCCATGCGCGCAGGGTGTTGTTGTGGTGGCGCCGGCTCGGTCCGGCGGGCTCGATCGTCGCGACGCGCCGGACGAGGGCGGTGAGCAGCGCCTCCGCCTCGAGCCGCGCCACGTGCTGGCCCACGCACTGGTGGATGCCCATCCCGAACCCGACGTGCCCGGACGGGTCGCGGGACAGGTCGAAGGCGTCGGGGTCGGCCCAGCGGCGGGGATCGCGGTTCGCGGCCGCGAGGAACATCAGGATCTTGCGGCCCCGCGGGACGATGGCGCCGTCCGTGGTCGCGACGTCGGTGGTCGCGGTCCGGAAGAACGTCTGCACCGGCGACTCCCAGCGCACGGCCTCGTCGAACGCCACCCGTGCGAGCCGGGGTTCGGCGCGCAGGCGCGCCCACTGCGCCGGGTGCGTGGCGAACGCGTGGAGCACGGCGCCGAGGCCGTGGACGGTGGTGTCGACGCCTGCGGTGAGGAGCGAGCGGACGACGAGCGGCGCCTGCTCGTGCGTGATCTCGCCGCGGTCGGCGGCCTCCCAGATCCGGGCGCCGAACCCGTCCGGGGCGAGCTCATCGCGTGCGCACCGCGCGTTCACCCACGCCGACAGCTCCGCCACCCGGGGTGCGCCCTTCGCGACCAGGTCATTGCTCGGGCCGAACGCGTTGAACGCGTGCTCGCCGTAGGGCAGCAGGTTCTCCCGCCCGTCCGGCGGCAGCCCGACGGCGTCCGGGAACACCCGCAGCGGGAACGCCTCGGCGAGCGCCGGGACGGCGTCCAGCTCGGTGTCCCCGCCGGCGAGGAGCCGCTCCACCAGGTCGTCGGCCGCGGCGGCCCACCGCTCGCGCAGCCGGCGCAGCGCCCGCGCGCCGAGGATCCCGGAGAGCACGCGGCGGGGCGCGTCGTGGCGCGGCGGGTCGGCCTCGAGGAGCAGGCTCGGCGGGCGCCACGGTGTCTCGTGACGGAAGTTGGACAGGCCGACCCCGGCTCCGGACTCGAAGCCCTGCCAGTTCGTCAGCGCGGCGTGCACCTGCTCGTGCCGCGCGAACGCGTAGACGTCGTACCTGGTCAGGTACACGACCGGCCCCGCGTCCCGCAGCCGCGCGTGCAGCGGCAGCGGGTCCTCGAGGACGCCGTGCGCGAACGGGTCGGCGGCGCTGGTGGGCACCCCCGGCGGGGCGGACGTGGGCGCGGTGGTCACGGGAGCCTCCTAGAGATCGAGCACGAGCCGGTCGTCGCAGGAGCGCGACACGCAGGGGAACATGCAGTCCCCCGCGGCGCGCTCGTGGTCGGCGAGGATCGAGTCGCGGTGGTCGGGGCGGCCGGAGAGCACCGTCGTCTCGCAGGTGCCGCAGGTCCCCTGCCGGCAGGACGACAGCACGTCGACGCCCGCGGCGCGCACGGCGTCCAGCACGGAGACGCCCGGCGACACGTCCACCACGACGCCTGCGCGGGCCAGCTCCACCGCGAACGGGCCGGAGCGGGCGGGGGCGCCCTGGTCCTTCGGGACGAAGCGTTCGAGGTGGAGCGTGTGCGCGGGCCACCCGGCGCACACCCGCTCCATCGCGGCGAGCAGGGGCGCCGGGCCGCAGCTGTACACCTTGACGCCCGACCGCGGCTCGCCGAGGAACGTCGTGAGGTCGAGCAGGCCGTGCTCGTCCTGCGGGACGAGCTGCACGCGGTCGCCGTAGGCCGAGAGCTCGTCGCGGAACGCCATGGACCGCCGTGTCCGGCCGCCGTAGAGGAGCCCCCAGTCGGCGCCGAGGAGGTCGGCCTGGTGGATCATCGGCAGGAGCGGGGTGATCCCGATCCCGCCGGCGACGAAGAGGTAGGACCCCGACGGGACGAGCGCGAAGTTGTTGCGGGGACCGCCGACACCGACGGCGTCACCCGGCGCGAGCACGTCGTGCACGTAGGCGGAGCCACCGCGGCCGTCGGGTTCGCGCAGCACGCCGACCCGGTAGACGTGGGCGTCGAAGCGGTCCCCGCAGAGCGAGTACTGGCGGGTTGCCCCGGAGGGGAGCACGAGGTCGATGTGCGCGCCCGGGGTCCAGTCCGGCAGCCTTCGCCCGTCCGGGCGGGCGAGCGTCAGCGAGACCACGCCGTCGGCCTCGGGGGTCTTGGCCACGACCTCGAGCGAAACGACGTCGTTCATCCAGGCAGGATCGGCGAGCTCGTCGCCGGGCCGGTACGGCGTTCTCAATCAATGAGAGGCCAGTACGCGCGCGATCCCCCGTGCGGCCGCCATCAGGGCCGGGACGTGCAGGTAGGCGTTGCCGTCGTTCGGCACGACCGCCCCGAGCGCCGCCACCACCGCGCCCGAGCCGTCCCGCACCGGCACCGCCACGCCCGTGGCGTCGAGGTGGTAGAAGCCGGCGCACAGCGCGTACCCCTGCCGGCGGACGTCCGCGAGCATCTCCCGCACCTGCCCGGGCCGGGTGGGCGTGCGTGCCGTGAACCGCCGCAGCGGTGCGGCGAGGACGCGTTCCTGCTGCTCCGCCGGGGCGTGCGCGAGCAGCACGATCCCCGACGCGGACGCGTGCAGGTCGAGCCGCCCCGCGATCCGCGTGTAGTTGATCACCGCGTTCGGTGCGGACATCCGCTCGACGAACAGCACCTCGTCGCCGTCGAGCACCCCCAGCTGGACGTGCTGCCCGATCACCGCGTGCAGGTCCTCGAGGAAGGGCATCGCGGCCTCGCGCAACGACAGCGTGGGCGAGGCCCGCTGGGCCAGCTCCCACATCCGCACGCCGACGCGGACGGCACCCTCGCTGCGAACCAGCAGGCCGTGCGCGGCGAGCTCGGCGATCAGCCGCGAGGCGGTGGCGACGGGCAACGCGGAACGCCGGGCGATCTCGGTGACCGAGAGCGCCGGCTCGTCCGTGGTGAACGCCTCCAGCACCCGCACCACCCGGGCGACCACCGACTCCCCCGTCCGCACCCGCGGCATTCGTGCAGGCTACGGCGTCGCCCTCACGAACGCGGCGAGGTCGGCCGACTGCCGCAGCCTGCTCGGTTCGTGCACGTACATCATGTGCCCGGCCTCGTAGTAGCGGACCTCGATCCGGTCGCGCAGCTCGTCGGGGATCGGGAGCACCGCGAGCACCTGCTCGGCGGCGGAGTACGGGGTGGCGCCGTCGTGGTAACCGCAGGCCACGTGGACGCGCAGGTGCGGGTTGGTGCGCATCGCCGCCGACAGCTTCCCGACCACCGAGACGGCGCGGCCCTCGAACTCCTTGTACGACCACGGCTGCACCCGGCCGGTGAGGATCTCGTAGGGCAGGTCGTTCGAGTAGCCGAGCGTGGTGCGCACATGGGAGTTGATCGCGGCCGTGTACGGGCCCGTGATCGCGGCGATCGACGGGTCGTGGCCGGGCACCTCGCCGCCGTCGTCGGCCTCCCAGCCGGTGAACCGGCCGTCGATCCGCCCGATCGTGCGCCCCGACCCGCGCAGCAGCTCCCGGAAGAAGCGCTGGTGCTCGATCCGCAGCCGAACCCGGCGGACGTAGCCCTCGTCGAGCCCGGACAGGGCCGCGAGCCGGGCGGCGACGCGGTCGAGATCGGCTGCGGGTAGCCGGTTGCCCTGGGCGAGGGCCCACGGGTAGTCGCCAGTGGCGAAGTCGGTGGCGTCCGCGAGGACCTCGGGGAGCGTCCGGCCCGGGTGCAGGCCGTGGTGGTGGGCGATCGCCGCGTACGTCGGCAGGAACAGCGGGTACGGCCGGTCGTTGCCCTCGGTGAACCGGATCGTGCCCATGTCGAGCACGCTCGAGATCAGCATCAGCCCGTTCACGTACATGCCGTACCGGTCCTGCAGGTGCTCGGCGAGCGCGGCGGCGCGCAGCGTGCCGTACGACTCGCCGGCGAGGAACTTGGGCGAGAGCCAGCGCTCGTTGCGCGTGACCCACAGCCGGATCACCTCGCCGACGGTCTCCACGTCCCCGGTGTAGCCGTGGAAGTCGGCCGGCTTGCCACCCTCCACGGCGCGGGAGTAGCCGGTGGAGACCGGGTCGACGAACACGAGGTCGGAGTGGACGAGCAGCGACTCCTCGTTGTCGGTGAGCCCCCACGGCGGCGGCGTGAGCGCCCCGGCGTCGCCCATCACGACGCGCCGGGGCCCGAAGAGCCCCATGTGCAGCCACACGCTGGACGAGCCGGGCCCGCCGTTGAACGCGATGGTGACCGGCCGCGTGCCCGGCTCGGCGCCGTCGACGGTGTAGGCGACGACGAAGACCTCGGCGTGCGGTTCGTGGCCGTCGAACGTGCCGTCGGTGTGCTTCTCCTTGCGCACGACGATCCGGCCCGCCGTCGCGGTGTACGCCAGCTCGCCGTCCGGCCCGCGCACCGTGTGCGAGGTGGTGACCAGGTCGTCGGTCGGCGGTTCGGGCTTGTCGTTCCGGAGATCTTCGTCGGCCACGTGCCGACACTAGAACGCTCGGGTGGCGGTCCGCCGCGCCCAGACCGCGAACAGCAACAGTGCGAGCAGGGGGAAGGCGACGCCGGCGGTGAGCGCCGTCGAGATGCCGGTCGCCGCGCCGGAGGCGTCGGCGGTCTCGGCGAAGACGGTCGACAGGACCGCGAGCCCCACGGATCCACCGAGCTGCTGCATGGCCTGGTTCAGGCTGGAGGCGGCACCGAGGTGCGCACGCGGGGCGTTGTGCATGACCACCCCGGTGAGCGGGGCGATGGTGAGGCCGGCGCCCAGACCGAGCAGCAGGAACGGGCCGAACAGCCCGTCGAGGTAGCCGCTGCCGGGCGTGAGGCGGGACATCCACGCCAGGCCTGCCAGCAGGCCGAACATGCCGATGGATCCGACGACGCGTTCCCCGTAACGGGTCACCAGCCGGCTGACCGTGACGTTGGTGGTGAGCATGCCGGCCGTGAAGGGCAGCACGGACAGGCCCGTCTGCAGGGGCGTGAAGCCCAGGACGCCCTGGGTGTAGAGGGCGGCGAAGTAGAGGAAGCCGAACTGGCCGGCCGGGATCAGCATCATCGCCAGGAGCGGCGCGGCGCCCGCCATGCTCGTGAAGAACGTCAGCGGGACCACCGGTGCCCCGTGCCGCCGCTCGGTCAGCACCAACGCCACCAGTGCGGCTGCGGCCACGAGGAACGACGCGACCACCGGCGCGCTCGCCCAGCCCCGGTCGGCCGCCGCGGTCAGGCCGTGGACCACCGCCAGCATCCCGATCGTGGAGGTCAGCGCCCCGCCGACGTCGAGCCGACCGGGGTGGCGGTCCGCCTCGGGCACCAGCGCCCGGACGCCGAGGAACACCACGGTGCCGATCGGGACGTTGACGAACATGACCCACTCCCAGCCGAGGCCGGAGGTCAGCGCCCCGCCCAGGAGCAGCCCGAGTGCGGCGCCGAGCCCGATCGACACGACGAACAGCGACATCGCGTGAGCCCGCTGCGCGCCCGGCTCGGTGATCGACATCAGCAGCACCAGCGTGCTGGGCGCCGCGAGCGCCGCGCCGACGCCCTGCAGGACGCGCGCCGCGATCAGCATTCCCGGGGTGGCGGCCAGCCCACCGAAGACGGAGGCCGCGACGAAGACGGAGATCCCGATCAGCATCGCCCGCCGCGGACCGATGATCGACCCCACCCGGCCGCTCAGCAGGACCAGCCCGCCGAAGACCAGCGCGTAGGACGTCACGACCCACGACAGGCCCACCGCGGAGAAGCCGAGCTCGTCCCGGATCACGGGCAGTGCGACGTTGACGACGGTGTTGTCGATCACCAGCGTCACCTGCATCAAGGTCAGCACCAGTACCGATGCGTACGGCAGCCGGGCGGCGGGCCGGTCCGCACCGGTGGCGGTCGGGGGCACCATGTCGATCCTCACTCCTCGTGGCACCGGACGTCCGCCGGGCTCGTGGAGTCTCAACCGACCGTTGCCGGTCCTGATCCGTGTCTTGCCGGAACGGCAAGAAGCGCGGATCGGCGGGAGAGCAGCGGTGCGAAGGCCCTGTCGATCGGGTCGAGGGTCTTCGGCGCCGCGGCGCAGGTGGCGGCCTCGGTGTAGCGGATCGGGAAGGCCGGCCCGCCTGCATCGTCATCTGTCCTGGTCGCCCCCGGACGGACCGCCACCTCGATGCCGTCATCCGCGCGATGAGGGCCGGGGGCCCGCTTCCTACCGTCGATGACGTGCCCCCCGAGAGCCTCGCCGCCGCGATCGCCCGCGCCGGAAGCCCGGTCGAGCTGCTCCGGAACGCCGCGACGCCGGCCCACACCTTCCCGATCACGCCCGAGTTCACGAACTGGCGCTCCGAGCAACGGGCATGGGCGCGGACGTGCGCGCTGCTCGACCAGTCCCACCACATGACCGACCTGTTCCTCGAGGGCCCGGACGCGCAGCGCCTGCTCGCTGGGCTCGCGGTGAACACCTTCGCGAACTTCGGCGTGAACAGGGCCAAGCAGTTCGTCGCCGTCAACGCGGACGGCCACCTGATCGGCGACGCCATCCTCTTCCACCTGGAGGACGAGCTCTACGACCTGGTCGGGCACCCCATGGTGATCGACTGGGTGCAGTTCCACCTGGAGACGGGCGACCACGACGCAAGGGCCGAGCGCGACGACAACTCCGCCGTGCGGTCCGGGCCGCCCCGGCTCTACCGCTACGAGCTGCAGGGCCCCACCGCGGCCGCGGTGATCGAGCGGGCCACCGGCGCTCCGCTCCCCGCGACGAAGTTCTTCCACATGGCCGAGTTCACGATCGCAGGCCGGCCGGTCCGAGGCCTGCGTCACGGGATGGCCGGGCAGCCGGGCTTCGAGCTGTTCGGACCGTGGGCGGACGGCGACGCCGTGCTGAGCGCCCTGCTCGAGGCCGGGAAGGAGCACGGACTCGTCCGGGCGGGCGCGAAGGCCTACTCGACGGCGAACCTGGAGTCCGGCTGGGTGCCTGCACCCCTCCCGGCGATCTTCGCCGACGACCCGCATCTCGCGGCCTACCGCGAGTGGCTGCCGGCCACGGCCGTCGGGTCGCTCGGCGGCAGCGTCGACGCCACCGACATCGCCGACCACTACCTCACGCCGTACGACATCGGCTACGACCGCACCGTCCGGTTCGACCACGACTTCGTCGGCCGCGCCGCCCTGGAGCGGATCGCCGGGGCGCCCCCGCGCCGGAAGGTCACCCTCGTCTGGAACCCCGACGACGTCGCCGCCGCGATCGGCTCGCTGTTCGCGAAGGGCCCGGGCGCGAAGCACCTCGAGCTGCCCAAGGCGCGCTACGCCCTGCACCAGCAGGACAAGGTCCTGATCGGTGGTGGCGACGGCGCCGAGCAGGTGGGCGTCTCCCTCGATTGCGGCTACATCGCGAACGAGCGGGCCATGGTCTCGCTCGCCACCGTCGACGTCGCCCACAGCAGGCCGGGCACCGAGGTCGTCGTGCTGTGGGGCGAGGAGCCCAACTCCGCGAAGCCGCAGGTCGAGGAGCACCGGCTCTGGAAGATCCGGGCCACCGTCGCCCCGGCCCCGTACGTGCAGTTCGCCCGCGACCAGTACCGGGGGAAATGATGTCCACAGAGACCAACGACCGAGCCACCAACGACCGAGCCACCAACGAGCCCGCCACCAACGAGCCCGCCACCCGCTCCGAACCGGTCCTCTCGCGGCGGGAGACGCTGGTCCGGGCGTTGCGGAACGCCAGCTACGAGATCCTCCCGTTCAAGAAGACCGAGGCGGCCGTACTCGAGCACGTCCCCCAGGACGTCCCGCTGACCGTCACCACGACGGAGGCGAAGGGCCTCGGCCCCACCGTCGACCTGGCCGTGCGCCTCTCCCGCCACGGGTACCAAGCGGCCCCCCACCTCGCGGCCCGGCTCGTCCGCGACGACGCGCACCTCGCCGACCTCGTCGCGGAGTTGCGCGAGGCGGACGTGCGCAGCGTCTTCGTGATCGGCGGGGACGCGGCGGAGCCCGCCGGCACGTTCCCCGACGCACTGAGCCTCCTGCAGCGCCTCGACGAGATCGGGCACCCCTTCTCGACCGTGGGCGTCGGCGGCTACCCCGAGGGGCACGGCCACATCAGCGACGACCTGATCGAGAAGGCCCTCGAGCAGAAGGCCCCGCACGCGACTCAGGTCATCACGCAGCTCTGCTTCGACGCCGACACCACGGTGAGCTGGGCCCGCACGATCCAGGCCCGCGGTGTCGGCCTGCCCGTGCGCGTCGGCATCCCCGGCGCCGTGAGCCGCCAGAAGCTCGTGCGGATCACGGCCGGGATCGGGCTCGGCCAGTCCGCCCGCTTCCTCAAGAAGCAGCAGAGCATGCTCTGGCGGTTCTTCCTGCCGGGCGGCTACAGCCCCAACCGGCTCATCCGCAGGCTCACCCCCAGCTTCGGTGAGCCGCACAGCAACCTGGCAGGGTTCCACGTCTTCACCTTCAACGAGTTGGAGAAGACGCAGACATGGCGCAAGGAATGGCTCGCCCGCCTGGAGGCCTCGTGACCACCGACCGCCCTGGTCGGCGCTCAGTTGAACAGCGCTGCGTTCTGACGCTGTCCTGCCCCGACACGCTCGGCATCGTGCACGCCGTCTCCGGGTTCCTCGTGAAGCACGGGTGCACGATCCGGGAGAGCCAGCAGTTCGACGACCCGGACAGCGGCACGTTCTTCATGCGGGTGCAGTTCGCCCGCGCGGACGGAGGCGAGCTCGACGTCGCCGCCCTGCGCGCCGCCTTCACCGGCGTGTCGGCCCGGTTCGGCATGACGTGGCGCCTGGTCGACGCCTCCGAGCGCCAGCGCGTGCTGATCATGGTCAGCAAGTTCGCGCACTGCCTCAACGACCTGCTGTTCCGCACGTCGGTCGGCGAGCTCAACCTCGACGTCGTCGCCGTGGTGTCCAACCATCCCGACCTGGGCCGGCTCGCCGAGAACTACGACGTGCCGTTCCGGCACATCCCCGTCACCGCCGACACGAAGCCCGATGCCGAGGCGGCGCTGCTCGACATGGTCCGCGAGGAGCGGATCGACCTCGTGGTGCTCGCCCGCTACATGCAGATCCTCTCCGACGACCTGTGCAAGCAGCTGGAGGGGCGGGCCATCAACATCCACCACTCGATGCTGCCCAGCTTCAAGGGCGCCCGCCCGTACCACCAGGCGCACGCCCGCGGCGTCAAGGTCATCGGCGCCACCGCCCACTACGTCACCGCCGACCTCGACGAGGGCCCGATCATCGAGCAGGAGCTCATGCGGGTGGACCACACCATGAGCGCGGAGGAGTTCGCCGCCCACGGCCGCGAGGTGGAATGCCGGGCACTGGCCCGCGCCGTCCGCTGGCACACGGAGAACCGCGTGGCCCTCAACGGCACGAAGACGGTGGTCCTGCACTAGCTCGGCGCCACCAGGCCCTCTCGCACCGCGACGAGCGCGGCCTGGGTGCGGGAGGTCAGGTTCAGCTTGCCCAGCACGTTGCTCACGTGCGTGCGGGCCGTCCGTTCGCTGATCACGAGCTCGGCCGCGATCTCCTTGTTGGACAGGCCCGCCGCCACGAGGACGAGGATCTCGCGCTCCCGGGCGGTGAGGGCGGCCAGGCCGCTGCGCGGGCCGCGGATCTCCTGGGCGAGGCGCCGGGCGACGGCGGCGTCGAGGAACACCTCGTCGCGGGCCGCGGCGTACAGCGCGGCCGCGAGCTCCGCCGCCCCGGCGTCCTTGAGCAGGTAGCCGGCGGCGCCGCTCTGCAGCGCCGCGTGCACCCGCTCGTTCTCCCCGAAGCTCGTCAGGATCACCACCCGCACCGACGGGAACCGCCGCGCGATCTCGGCGGTGGCGGCGACCCCGTCCATGCGGGGCATCTGCAGGTCCATGAGCGCGACGTCCGGCAGCGCCCCGGCGGCGTTCAGGGCGTCGAGCTTGTCGAGGGCGTCCCTGCCGTCGACGGCCTCGCCCGCCACCTCGACGTCGTCGAGCACGTCGAGGTAGGAGACCACGCCGCGCCGGACCACGGAGTGGTCGTCGACGACGAGTACCCGCAGGGCGCTCATCGTTCAGACCAGGTGCCGCACGAGGATCGTGGCGACGCACGCCGGCTTGGCGGTGCCCTCCACCGTGATCGTCACGGTGATGGCGGGCTGGACGCCGCCCGTCACCTCGGTGACGGCGTCGAGCACGGCGGAAGCGCGGACCTTGCTCCCCACCGGCACCGGCGACGGGAAGCGGACGCGCTCGCAGCCGTAGTTGACCACCATCCGGAAGCCGGTGAACTCGACGATCTCGGGCATCAACCGCGGGATCAGCGACAGGGTGAGGTACCCGTGGGCGATGGTGCCGCCGAACGGGCCGTCCTTCGCCCGCTCCGGGTCCACGTGGATCCACTGGTGGTCCGCGGTGGCCTCCGCGAACCGGTCCACGGCCTGCTGGGTGATCTCGTACAGCTCGCTGCGGCCCAGCTCCTCCCCGGTCGGCAGCGCGCGGACCCCCTCGATGCCGTCGACCACCAGCGCGGCCACGTCAGTTCCCATCCCGGTCGGCCGGGGCAGGCGCGAACTCCTGCAGCTCACCCTTCAGCTCGCCGGCGAACAGGTCGCGCACCGCCTCCGGGGTCCAGCCGCCCGGCCGCAGCTGCTCGGCGACCTGGCCGGGGTGCGTCCACAGGGCGATGCGGTCGCCGCCCACGGCGATCGCCTGGCCGGTGACCGCGGACGAGTCGGCCGACGCCAGGTACACGACGAGCGGAGCGACGTCGTCGGGCGTGCCGAGGCCGCGCCTGCGGACGTCCGCCGGGACGGGCTCACCCCGGTCGGCCTTCTCGACGAGCTCCCCGAGGCCGGGGATGGTCGCGACCATGCGGGTGAGCGCGGTCGGGACGATGGCGTTCACCGTCACGCCGATCTTCGTGTGCTCCACGGCCCAGGTGCGCATCATGGCGACGATCGCGCCCTTCGACGCGGAGTAGGCGGTCTGGCCGAAGCTCGCCCGCTGCCCGGCCGGGGAACCGACCAGGATCAGCCGACCGCCCTCGCCCTGCTCCCGGAACCGCTTGACGGCGGCGCGGCCGCAGGTGAAGGTGCCGCGCAGGTGGCTGGTGACCACCAGGTCGAAGTCCTCGTCCGTGGTGTTGCGCAGCGTCCTGTCGCGCAGCGCCCCCGCGTTCGTGATCATCACGTCGAGCCGGCCGAACTCGTCGACGGCCCGGGCGACGAGCGCGTCGGCGATCTCGGACCCGCCCACGGCGCCGACCTCGGCCACCGCGTTCCCGCCGGCGTCGACGATCGCCGCCACCGTCTCGTCGGCCACGTCCGCGTCGAGGTCGTTGACCACCACGGATGCACCCGCGGCGGCGAGCGCCCGCGCGTAGGAGCGGCCGAGGCCGCGCCCGGCCCCGGTGACCACGGCAACCCTGCCGTCGAGCATGGAGTTCCTCCTCAGTTGTCGACCCTCTCGTGGGGCACGGAGACCGGGAGCGGGATGACGGCCCGCACGGACGTACCGGCCCCCGATCGGGGCCGGACGCGCAGCGTGCCGCCCCACCGTTCCGCGCGTTCACGCATGCTCGTCAGCCCGTACCGGTCCGACGTGCCGGGACCGGTGGCCGCGCGGGCGGCGCGCACGCCGCGCCCGTCGTCGGCGACGGTCACGGTCAGCACGTGGTCCCTGATCGCGACGCGGACGGTCACGGCACACGCCTCGGCGTGCTTGACGACGTTGTGGATTGCCTCGGCGACGATCCGGTAGGCGTCCTCGGCGACCTCGGAGCCCACCTCGCCGAGACCATCCCCGACGACCAGGTCGAACCGCAGGCCCGTCCGGTTGCCGGTGCTCTCGACGAGCGCCCGGACCGCCTCCCCCAGCCCGATCTGCGCCGACGTCGACGGCCGCAGCTCGTGGACCATCGCCCGCAGGTCGGCGAGCACGGTCTTCGACAGGTCCTCGATCTCGCCGGCGATCCGCCGCACGTTCTCCGCGGGCACCGCGCCGCCCCGGCCGCCCAGCACGGCGAGCGACTTCGCCTGCATCCCCACCGAGAACACCTGCTGCACGATCGAGTCGTGCAGGTCGCGGGCCAGGCGCTGGCGCTCCTCCCGGCGGGCGAGCGCGCGCTCCTCGTGCAGCAGCGCGGCGTAGTCCACCGCCACCGCGGCCTGCTCGGCCATCGCCACCAGGAACTCCAGCGTGGACCGGCCGACGACCTGTCCCGGCGCGAAGAACGCGTTCATCACGCCCTCCGTCCGACCGCGGATCATCAGCGGGACGCTGGCGAACGAGTCCCACTCGAGCTCGCTGAGGTACTCCCGCAGCGGCTCCCACGCGGGGTCGTCCTTGATCATGCGCCAGCGGTGCGGCACCACCACCGGTTCCCGCTGGTCGAGCGCGTCGAGCATGCGCAACGTCCCACCGCGTTCCCGGCAGCGCATGAGGCGGTCGAAGAAGTCCGGCCACCGCCCGAACCCGGCGGAACCCATGATCTGCAGGGTCCGGCCGGCGCCGTCGAAGGTGATGATCTGGACGGCCGCGAGCGCGTCGGCCAGCACGACCTCGCGGGCCAGCGCGTCGAGCATCGCCGTGACCGACCGGGCCGACGTGAGCGTCGCCGACGCCCGCGCGATCGCCGCCACCCGCCGCTGCCGGTGCCGCTCCGCGGTGACGTCGCGGAAGGCGACGACCGTGGCGCGGCCCGGTCCGGGCAGCGGCCGGGCGCGGTAGGCGAACTCCCGGCGGACGCCCGCGGCGGGAACCCAGATCGACACCTGCTCGGCGGGCTCGTCCTCGAGCAGTCCCGCCGCGCCCGCCGGTGCGGGGCGGGCGAGCTCGAACGGCGCCGGCATGCCGACGAGGTCGTCCGGGCTGCGCCCGCACAGCTCCACCGCTGCGGCGTTCAGCTGGACGAAGCGGCCCTCGCCGTCCACGACCGCGAGCCCGTCGGGAGCGTGCTCGGTGAGCTCCGACCAGTCCACGAGCGGTCCACCGGCCGGCGCGACGGCGACTCCGGAACCTCGACCGGGCATCCGACCTCCTCCCGGCCTCTCCCTGTCCGGCCGCCAGCATGCCCAGGCGCGGTGCGCGCCGTCATCCCGCTGCCCCGTTCCGGGGCCGATCCGCGTCATGTGTCTCGGCCGCACCGGGTCGGCGGGCCAAGGCCGATCGGTCATTGCGCGCTGTGCGCGCCCCGGCGCCCTTTCTAACCTCTGTCCCATGGACGTCACCCGGCTGACCGCGATCGACGTGCACACCCACGTTCTGGCATCCGTCAGCGACGGGGAGCGATCAGGCGGCGAGGCCGCCTCCCTCGCCGGCACGTTCGGGGAGATCCCCGAGCTCACCGTCCCCGAGCTCGCCGCCTACTACAGGGAGCGGTCGATGGCGGCGGTCGTCTTCACGGTCGACTCCCTGACCCGCACGGGGCGGGAACCGCGCGTCTCGAACGAGGAGATCGCCGAGCAGGCCGCGGAGTACGCCGACACCCTGATCCCCTTCGCCAGCGTCGACCCCGGCCGCGGCGCCGCGGCCGTGCGGATCGCCCGCCGGCTGATCGAGGACCACCACGTGCGGGGGTTCAAGTTCCACCCGAGCGCCCAGGAGTTCTACCCGAACGACCGGATGGCGTACCGGCTCTACGAGGTTATCGCCGAGGCCGGACTGCCGGCGCTCTTCCACAGCGGTCAGACCGGCGTGGGCTCGGGCCAGCGCGGCGGTGGCGGCATCCGGCTGAAGTACTCCAACCCGCTCCACCTCGACGACGTGGCGGTCGACTTCCCCGACATGCCGATCGTGATCGCCCATCCGTCGGTGCCGTGGCAGGACGAGGCCCTCGCGGTGGCGGGCCACAAGCCGCAGGTCTACATCGACCTGTCCGGCTGGTCGCCGAAGTACTTCCCGCCGCAGCTGGTCAAGCAGGCGAACTCGCTGCTGAAGAACAAGGTGCTCTTCGGCTCGGACTTCCCGGCGCTCACGCCGGACCGCTGGCTCACCGACTTCGCGAAGCTCGACCTCAAGGACGAGGTCCGGCCGCTGATCCTCAAGGAGAACGCGATCCGGCTGCTCGGCCTCGGGGCCTGACGTGGACGCCTCGTTCGGGACGGTGTGGGAGGCCGTGGCCGACCACCTCCCGGACGAGATCGCCGTCTCCGAGCCCGGCCGTGACCTCTCCTACGCCGAGTTCGACGACCGCGCCGCCCGCCTCGCCGCCGCGCTCGAGGCGGCGGGCGTCGGGCCCGGTGACACGGTGGCCTGCTACCTCTACAACGGCACCGCCTACCTGGAGACCGTGTTCGCCGCGTTCAAGCTCGGGGCGATCCCGGTCAACGCGAACTACCGCTACACGGGCCACGAGCTCACCGAGCTGCTCACCGACGCGGACGCCGCGGCGGTCGTGTTCAGCGGAACGCTCGGCGCGAACGTCGCGCACGCCGCGGAGCACGTCCGCACCCTGCGCCTGCTGGTGCGCGTCGGCCCCGGCGACGGCCCGGACGCCGGGGAGCTGGACGAGCTGCTCGCCGGCACTCCCCCACGCCCGCACACCCCTCGCCCGGGCTCGGACCGGCTGTTCATGTACACCGGCGGCACGACGGGCAAGCCCAAGGGGGTGATCTGGCGGCAGGCCGACCTCCTGCACAGCATCGCGGTGGCGGTCTTCGGACCGCTCGGTCGCACGACGCTCCCGGCCACGCTCGACGAGGCGGTGCGGGTGGCGGTGGCCGCGCGCAGGGAGGGGCGGGCGCCGACGATGATGCCGGTCGTCCCGCTGATGCACGGCACGGGCATGTTCAACACGATGGGGGCCCTGCTCGTCGGCGGCCGGGCGGTCACGGCCGGGCCGGGCCGGCTGGACCCGCGCCGCGTGTGGGAGACCGTCGCGCCGCAGCGCGTCAGCACGATCATCGTCGCGGGCAACGCGGTCGCCCGGCCGCTCGTCGACGAGCTCGTGGCCGCCGAGGAGGCCGGCAGGCCGCACGACCTCTCGGCGCTGCGCGGGGTGATCAGCTCCGGTACCGCGTTCAGCGACCGCCTCAAGCGGGCCCTCCACGAGCGCGCGCAGGTCACGATCACCGACGCCATCGCCTCCAGCGAGGGCGGACCGTTCGCGTTCGCGATCACGCGCTCGGTGGACGACCTCCGGTCCCGGTTCCTCCCGGTGCCCGCCACCACGGTCATCGGCCCGGGAGATCGCATCCTCGGACCCGGCAGCGGCGAGGTCGGCGTCCTCGCCTACCGCGGGCCGATGCCACTGGGCTACTACAAGGACAGCGCGAAGACGGCCACGACCTTCCGCACGATCGACGGCGTCCGCTACGCCATCCCCGGAGACCACGCCCGGATCGACGCCGACGGGGCGATCCACTTCCTGGGCCGCCGCTCGGGCTTCATCAACACCGGCGGTGAGAAGGTGCACCCCCAGGAGGTCGAGAACGCCCTGCTCACCCACCCCGACGTCACCGACTGCGCGGTGGTCGGCGTCCCCGACCCGGCATGGGGCGAGAGCGTGGCCGCGGTCGTCGCGACGCCCGCGGCGCCCGCCGAGCGGGAGCTGCAGGACTGGGTCCGGCGCACGCTCGCCGGCTACAAGGTGCCGCGCCGCATCGTGCTCGTCGAGCGGCTGCCGCGGACCCCGACGGGCAAGCTCGAGGTGGCCCGGGCCAAGGAGATCGTCGAGCGCGGATCGGCGTAGGGACACCGCGCCACCCGGACGCGTCACACACCAACATCTGCCGTCACACACCAACTGCAGTTCGGGTGTCAGCGCAGATGTTGGTGTGTCAGCGGATCAACCCCCGTACAACCAATCCACGTACCGGTAGTCACTCGGGTCGCGGTCGCGCAGCAGCGCGTTGCGGGTGGCGCGGAACAGGCCGTCGCAGTGCCAGAGATCGCCCCACTGGCGCGCAGTGCGCTGCACGCGGGCGGTGCGGACGGTGCGGATCTCTGCGTAGGCGGCCAGTGCCCGGTCCCAGTCGGTGCCGCCGTCCGTGCGCGCCTTGGTGGCCTGCTCGGCGAGCTGGGCGGCGTCCTCGAGGGCCTGGCAGGCGCCCTGGGCGAGGTACTGGAGCATCGGGTGGGCGGCGTCGCCGGTGAGGACGAGGCGCCCGTCCACCCACGTGTCGACGGGCTCGCGGTCGTACATGCGCCACCAGCGGTTGCGCCACAGGTTCGGCAGCGCCTCCTGGATGCGGCCGCAGGCGCGGGCGAAGGCGGCGTCGAGCTCGTCCGGGGTGCCCCACTCCGCCTCGCCGGCGAGTGCCTTCGGCGACCGGAACACGGCGACCTGGTTGAACATCTCGCAACGGCGCAGCGGGTACTGCACGAAGTGGCAGCCCGGTTCGATGTAGACCACGACGTCGTCGAGGGCCAGGCCCGACGTGTCGGGCAGGTCGGCGAGCGGGAGCGCACCCCGGTAGGCGACGTAGCCGGAGCTCACCGGCTCGTCGTCGCTGACCCGGGCGCGCAGCCGGGAGCCGAGGCCGTCGGCGGCGATGACGACGCGGCCGGCGTCGCGGCGCCGCTGCTCCCCCGCCGCTCCGGCCCCGACGGCGACAGCGCAGTCGGGCGCGAGTTCCACGTCGTGGGCCGCGGCGTCGGTGACGAGGTCGACGCCGGCCTCCCGGCACCCCCGCAGCAGGGCGGACAGCAGGTCGCTGCGGTGGGTCACCACGTACGGCGCGCCGTAGCGGCGCGCGGTCTCGGCCACGTCAAGGTGGGTGAGCTCGCTGCCGTCGAGGGCGTCGCGCAGCACGAGGCGGCGCGGGGTGACGCCGAGGTCGACGACCTCGTCGACCAGGTCGGCCCAGCGCAGGAGGCGGGTCGCGTTCGGGGCGATCTGCAGGCCGGCGCCCACCTCACCGAACTCCGGCTCCTGCTCGAGGACGCGCACCGAGTAGCCCGCGCGCGCGAGCGCCAGTGCGCTCCCGAGCCCGCCGATGCCACCGCCGACGACGACGGCGTCCACGTCGGCGCTCACGTCACACCGGCTCGGGGACCGCGGCGCGCGCGACGTTGCGCTGGCTGCCCAGGCCCTCGATCCCGGTGGTCAGGACGGCCCCGTCGGTGAGGTAGCGCGCGGGCTCGCGCGCATGGCCGACGCCGCCCGGCGTGCCGGTGGCGATCACGTCGCCCGGGTCGAGGGTGACGATCCGCGAGATGTAGGCGACCAGCGCGACCGGAGCGCCTCGGCGAACTTCGCGAAGAGCGTCGGGTGTTCGGGGAGCTCCCGGCCCATCTCCAGGATGTGGGTGCGGTAGTTCAGGCCGACGCAGAAGATCTTCCCCGGGCGCGGCACCAGCGGGGCGAGGTCGGCGTCCGCGAGGTCGTGGCGCGGCCCGTCCGCGGCCGCCGCACGCTCGCGCCACGCCGGGTCGGCGAGCAGCGCGCCCACGTCGCGGGCGTCGATCTCGACGGCGGACCCGCCCTCGACGCGAGCGGCGCGGGTGCCGTCCGGGGTGCGCAGGGTCGTCAGCCTCACGCGGGCGCCCCCTCCACCTGCACCCGGTCGGCGTGCAGGCGTTCGAAGATCGGGGTGTCGGAGAAGCGGAACAGGTCGACACCGCTGTCGGCGGTGACCGTCAGCGGCACCCAGGACGGCACGGCGACGAGGTCACCGCGCCCGACCCGCCACTCGCGCTCGCCGACCCGCACGGTGCCGGTGCCGTCGAACACCTGCCAGACCGCGGAGCCGACCTCCCGGCGGGTGGCGGTGGTGGTGCGCGGCCGCAGCCGGTGCATCTCCGCGCGGATGGTCGGCATCACGTCGCCACCCGTGGTCGGGTTGGTGAACCGGACGGCCGCGTGTCCCGGCTCCACCACTCCCCGGTGGCCCTCGTCCTCGAGCGCGAGCTGCTCGGTGAGGGCCGCGTCGGTGTGCTCCCACCGGTACGCGGCGATGGGTGAGCTCGGGGTGGGGCCGGGCTGCGAGACCGGCCGCAGGCCCGGGTGGGCCCACAGCCGCTCGGCACGGGAGCGGGCCGGCGTCGAGCGGTCGGCGACCTCGTCCGGGCCGAGCTCGAAGAACGCGGATCCGACCTGGTGGACGAACGGGATGTCGAGCCCGTCGAGCCACGCCATCGGCTGGTCGGCCTGGTTGTGGTGGCCGTGGAACCGCCACCCCGGGGTGAGCAGGAAGTCGCCTCGCCGCATGGCGACCGGGTCGCCGTCGACCACGGTCCAGACGCCCTCGCCCTCCACGACGAACCGGAAGGCGTGCTGGGTGTGCCGGTGGACGGGGGCGTCCTCACGCGGGTTCAGGTACTGGATCGCGGCCCACAGCGTCGGCGTGGCGTACGGGGCGCCGCCGAGCCCCGGGTTGGCGAGCGCGATGGCCCGGCGCTCGCCGCCGCGCCCGACCGGCACCAGGTCCCCGGACCGCTCCGCCAGCCGCAGCAGGTTCTGCCAGCGCCACAGGTGCGCCTGCGCGGCCGGACGCGGGCTGGTCGGCATCAGGTCGCCGATCTCGGTCCACAACGGCACGAGCAGCTCCTGCTCGAACCCGCGGTAGAGGTCCTCGAGCGCCGGGGTCCGCTCCGGCTGCCCCGGCCCGTCGACCGCCTTCAGCGTCACCGGCGAGAGCGTCGTGGTCATCCCGCAACGCTAAGGCTGTCCCGCTCAGAGGGCGCCGCCGTTCTGGTGCACAGAACCATCTGCCAGGTCCCGCTCGATCCTGGCGACGGTCGTGGCGAGGTCCCGCGTCCACTCCGGGAGGCGGTCGCGGCGGTACCGGGCCGTGGGCATCGCGATCGACACGGCGGCGGGCACCATTCCCGCGGGGCACGGGACCGCCTGGCCGATCGCGGTCACGCCGGTCTCCGTCGCCTGGTCGTTGACGGCGAACCCCTGCTTGCGCACCCGCCGCAGGTCCCGCAGCAGGGCCGGGACGTCCGCCACCGGGGAGTCGACGGCCGAGTGGAGATCGACGACCTCTTCCTCCGGACGGCCGGCGAGCACCGCCCGCCCGCCGGAGGCCAGGCGGGCGGGCAGCACCCGGCCCTCCCGGTCGCCCACCCGCAGGACGTGCGTCGACTCGACGGTGGCGACGAACCGGGCCTGGTCCCCGACCACGATCACGAGGTTCACCGACTCGTCGGTCCGCGCGGCGAGGGCCTCGAGGTGCGGCAGCGCGAGCCGGCGCAGGTCGGCGACCGGCTCCGGGGCCACCGCACCGCGCAGCACGGGGCCCGCGGCGTAACGCCGGTCCTCGTCCTGCTCGGCGAAGTCGCGGTAGACGAGCATCGCGAGCAGCCGGTGCGCCGTGGACCGGGCGACGCCGAGGCGCGCGGCGGCGTCGGTGACCCGCAGCGGCCCCTCGTGCAGCAGCAGCGTCGCCAGGTGCAGGGCGTGGTCGACGGAGTCGATCCCGTAGGCCGGCTTGTTCTTCACAGCGGAATCGTAACGGCGAGCAACCAGAACCACCGCGGACTCGGGCGGCCCCCCCGAAGGGGAACCGGCGTGTGTCGTACTGTCGAGCCGGTCTGCCACTTCGGGGAATGGGAACGTTCTTGGCGCGGTACGTCATGACTCGGCTCGTCGACGACATCGACGGCTCTCACGCCGTGACGACGCTGTCGTTCGGACTGGACGGCCGCAGCTACGAGATCGACCTGTCGGAGTCGCACCTCAGCGCCTTCCGCGAGGCCCTCGCACCGTTCATCTCGGCGGCCCGGGCCGTGCCCAACGGGCGCGCGGCGACGACACCCGGGCGGGCACCCGGACCCGAGGACCGGGTGGTCCCGACCCGGGCCGGGAACGCCACCGAGGAGGCCACCGAGGAGGCCACCGGGGAGGCCGCGCGTCCCACCGTCGTCCCGCAGCCCTTCCGGCAGCCGAGCCCGTCCCGGAAGCCGGTCGCCGCGCCGGCGCGCCCGGCGCCGGCGCCGCTGGTGGCCGACCCGTTCAACCCGCGCGCCTGAGCCGGTGCGCCGGGCCCTTCATCGGGCGTCGAGCCGGCCGCGCAGGTCCTCGGGGAGCAGCGGCAGGTCGAGCCGCAACCGGTCGTCCTCGCTCAGCACGAGGGACCGGCGGTTGACCCACCACCACCGCCGCCGACACGTCGCGGCGGGGGTGCAGGACGAGGGCGAAGCGATCAGCGGCCACGGGCCGGGAGCGTGCCAGATCGACTCCTGCGCCATCAGAACGTGCGAACGGGAACAATTCGGTGGAGACCGCGCGTTGGGTCGGTAAGGCTGGCCGTGCGGCGGGTTCGCGCCGACGGCCGATCCCTCATCTGCGTCGCCACCGCGCGGCGCGCCCACCCCCAGTGCACGCGGGGCCGCCCCGCGTGCGCTCACCGCTGATTGGAGGCGGCACCACCATGCCCTACTTCGACGACTGGCGGCAGGGTGCCGCCTGCCGGGACCAGGACCCGGAACTGTTCTTCCCCCTGACCGAGATGGGCCCCGGCGCACGCCAGGTGGACCGGGCGAAGTCCGTCTGCGCCGGCTGCCCCGTGCGCGCCGAGTGCCTCGCGTACGCGCTCGACAACGGCCTCGACCACGGCATCTTCGGGGGCACCACCGAGACCGAGCGCCGGGCGCTGCGCCGGACGGGCACCGCCCGGCGAGCGGCGTAGCGGCTCGCCGCTTTGTCTTGACATAAGGACGTGGCGCGGCTAGCGTCCGGGTGCTCGCGGCCGGTCCACGGGAGGACAGCGATGAAGCTCGCCCTCGACCCGCAGATGTTCTACTCGACGCACTCGGTGCTGGAGCTGCCCGACGTCGTGGCGCGCTCGGGCCACACCTGGATGGAACTGTCGCCCAAGCCCGACTTCATCCCGTTCTTCGGCCACCCCCGCGTCGACGACGCGGGCGTCGCGGCGCTGCGCAAGCGCGCCGCCGACGCCGGCGTCGGCATCGCCTCCGTCCTCCCGGTACTGCGCTGGTCCGGCCCCGGCGAGGACGAACGCCAGGCCGCGGTCCGGGCCTGGAAGCGCGCCATCCAGATCACCGTCGACCTCGGCGTGGACACCATGAACTCCGAGTTCAACGGCCGCCCGGACGCCGCAGAGCACGCCGAGAGCCAGTTCCTGCGCTCGATGGACGAGCTGATCCCGGTCTTCGAACGCGAGGGCGTCGCGCTCGCGCTCGAACCGCACCCGGACGACTTCATCGAGGACGGCCACGCCGCGGTCGACCTCGTGCGCGGGCTGAACCGCGACTGGATCTCCTTCCTCTACTGCACGCCGCACACCTTCCACCAGGGCAACGACGCCACGGGCATCATCACCTCGGCGGGCGAGAAGCTCACCCACGTCCACCTCGCCGACACGCTCGACCACACCGCGTCGAACGGGCTGCGCTACATCGTCAACCCGCCCGGCTCCCCCGCGCGGGTGCACCAGCACGCCGAGATCGGCCGCGGCGAGGTCGACTTCGACGAGGTCTTCACCGCACTCGCCGCGATCGGGTTCGACGGCGTGATCACCTCCTGCGTCTTCGGCTGGGAGGAACACGCCGAGGAGATCAGCATCCGCCAGCGCGAGAAGGCCACGGCCCTGATCGAGAAGCACTTCGGCAGCCGCTGACGACAGCCCCCTACCATCGATCGGTGGGCCCGCACCCTGACGCCTTCCTGTCCTTCGCCGACATCGCCCCCGACCGGACGGTGGAGCGGCTGCCGGGCACGAACCGCGACGCCATGGCGATGGTGCTGCTGCTGTACCGGGTGACGAGCACGGTCGTGTACGACCTGGAGTCCACCGTGCACCGGCCGGCCGGCTGGAGCTGGTCGGCGTTCCGGCTCCTGTTCACGCTCTGGGTCACCGGCCCCCAGGAGGCCAGCCGCGCGGCCGAGCTCGCCGGGATGAGCCGCGCGGCGGTGTCGAGCCTGTCCCGGACGTTGAGCACGGCGGGACTCCTGGAACGCGTCCCCGACGAGCGGGACCGCCGCGGCGTGGTGCTCTCGCTCAGCGCCGACGGCACGAGCCGGCTCGAGGCGGCCCTGCGGGTGCACAACGAGCGGGAGGCCGAGTGGGCCGCGCTCCTCACCCCCGACGAGCTGGCCGTGTTCAACACCGTGCTGGCGAAGCTCGCGCGGGCCGCCCGGTCCGAGGAGTGGGTCAGCCACCGGTTCTGAGCGCCCCCTGGTGTTCATGGCCGGAAGGCTCTACGGTCCCGAGGTAGTTAAACCTTTGATTGCCGAGAGGACGACACCGTGGTCAAGCCGTTCGCCTCCTCCGCCGACACCGCCGCGAAGGAGCAGACGCTCGAGGTCCTCGCCGACGGCGTGTACGCCCTGACCGCCGAGGGCGACCCCAACATCGGGGCGATCGAGGGCGAGGACTTCCTCGTCTGCTTCGAGGCCCTCGCCACGCCGGTGGCCGCGCGCAAGTGGCTGGACCGGCTGCGCGAGCACACCGACAAGCCGGTGCGCTACCTCGTGCTCTCGCACTACCACGCCGTCCGCGTGCTCGGCGCGTCCGCGTTCGACGCCGACGTCATCGTGGCCCACGAGATCACCCGCGCGCTCGTGGCCGAGCGGGGCAAGGAGGACTGGGAGAGCGAGTTCGCCCGCATGCCGCGCCTGGCCGACGGCGCCGACTCGGTGCCCGGGCTCACCTGGCCGACCCTGACCTTCTCCGACCGGCTGACGATCGACCTCGGCGGCGATCGCGGCGACCTCGTGCTGCAGTACCACGGCCGCGGCCACACCGAGGGCGACATCACGGCGTGGCTCCCCCGCCAGAAGATCCTCTTCGCGGGCGACCTCGTCGAGGCGCAGGCCGCGCTCTACACCGGCGACGCGTTCCACCGCGACTGGGCCGGCGGCACCCTCGACCGGGTCAAGGCGCTCGGCGCCGAGCAGCTCGTCGGCGGGCGGGGCGCGGTGAGCCGCGGCCGCGCCGAGGTCGACGCCGCGATCGAGCAGACCCGCGGCTTCCTGCAGGTGATGCTCCGCGAGGTCGGCGCCGTGCAGCAACGCGGCGGCACCCTCAGGGAGGCCTTCGAGGCCACCCACGCCGCGCTCGTCGACGACTACGGCCACTGGCCGATCTTCGAGCACTGCCTGCCCTTCGACGTCTCGCGGCTGTGGGACGAGCTGTCCGGCGTCGAGCGGCCGATCATCTGGACGGCGGAACGCGACCAGGAGGTCTGGGCGCAGCTCCAGTCGTGAACACGGCCATGAACACGGCCATGGACCCCGTTCTCGTCCTCGGCGCGGGCCCGGTCGGGCAGACGACCGCACTGCTGCTCGCCCGCTGGGGTGTCCCGACGGTCGTCCTGGACCGGCGGCCCGCGCGGGACGCGGTCGGGTCGAAGGCGATCTGCCAGCAGCGCGACGTCCTCGACATCTGGGAGGCGGTCGGCGCCGGGCGCCGGATCGCCGACGAGGGCGTCACGTGGACCACCGCGCGGACGTTCTACCGCGACGCGGAGCTGTTCAGCTACACGCTCGCCGATCCCGGCCGTCCCGCGTTCCCGCCGTTCGTGAACATCTCCCAGAGCCGCACCGAGCAGATCCTCGACGAGCGCATCGCCGCCGAGCCGCTGGTCGACCTGCGGTGGGGGCACGACGTCACGACCGTCGAGCAGGACGCCAGCGGGGTCGGCGTGCGCTGCGCCGACGGCACGAGGCTGCGCGGCTCCTACCTCGTGGTGTGCGCCGGGTCCCGGTGCGACGAGCTGCGCCGGATGCTCGGGGTGGACTTCGGGGGCCACTCCTTCGACGACCGGTTCCTGATCTGCGACATCCGCACCGACCTGCCCGGATGGGCCACCGAGCGCCGGTTCTACTTCGACCCGGCCTGGAACCCCGGGCGCCAGGTGCTCATCCACCCCTGCCCGGGCTCCACGTTCCGCATCGACTGGCAGGTGCCCGCCGGGTACGACCTCGACGAGGAGACCGCCTCCGGCGCCCTGGACGCCCGGATCAGGGCGATCATCGGCGACCGGGACTACGAGATCGTGTGGAAGTCGGTCTACCGCTTCCACACCCGCCTGGTCGACCGGATGCGCTGCGAGCGGATCCTCATCGCGGGCGACGCCGCACACCTCGTCTCGCCGTTCGGCGCCCGCGGGCTCAACTCGGGCGTGGCCGACGCGGAGAACGCCGCCTGGAAGATCGCCTACGTCGGGCACGGGTGGGCACCCGACGCCCTGCTCGACACCTACCACGACGAGCGGCACGCCGCGGCGCTGGAGAACATCGCCGTCACGACGGCGACCATGGACTTCCTGGTGCCGCAGGACGAGGTCGCGGCCGCCCACCGCCGCGGCGTCCTCTCCCGCGCGGCCGCCGAACCCGCCGCCCGCGCGCTCGTCGACTCCGGCCGCCTGTCCGAGCCGTTCTGGTACGTCGACTCCCCGCTCACGACCCCGAACCCGGCCCGGCCGTTCGCCGGCAGGCCGCCGCGCGGCTCGGTTCCGCCGGCCGGCCCGGGAGTCCTCGTCCCGGACGCCCCGGTGGCCGGCGGCGTCCGGTTGCGCGAGATCGCGCGCGCCGGATTCCTGTTGCTCATCGGCGGCAGGGCCGACGTCGCGGCGGCCAGGCAGGCGGCAGCCACCACACCCGGCCCGGTTCGGGTCGTCGCCCTCGACGGGGTCGACCTCGCGGGCACGCTCGGCGCCCACCCGGACGAGGTCTGGATCATCCGCCCGGACGCGCACGTCGCCGCCGTCCTCGGGAACCCCACTCATCACGAGATCCGCGCGGCGCTCGCCCGCGCCACCCAGTCGGGAGGAGAACCACCATGGCGTACTACCGGCGAGTCGGAGACATCCCGCCCAAGCGGCACACCCAGCACCGCACCCCCGACGGGGGCCTCTACTACGAGGAGCTGATGGGCGAGGAGGGCTTCTCCTCCGACTCCTCCCTCCTCTACCACCGCGGCGTGCCGTCGGCGATCGTGGACGCGTCGCCGTGGGAGCTGCCGGACCAGGGCCTCACCGAGAACCGCCCGCTGCTCCCCCGGCACCTGAAGCTGCACGAGCTCACCGGGGAGGACTGGAAGGCCGCCGACGCGGTCACCGGCCGGCGGCTGGTGCTGGGCAACTCCGACGTGCGGATCTCCTACGTCACGGCCGGACAGCCGTCCCCCCTGTACCGCAACGCACTCGGCGACGAGTGCGTGTACGTGGAGTCCGGCACCGCGACCGTCGAGACCGTGTTCGGTGTGCTGACCGCGCGGCAGGGCGACTACGTGCTCCTGCCCCGCTCGACGACGCACCGGTGGATCCCCACCGGATCCGACCCGCTGCGGCTCTACGCCATCGAGGCCAACTCGCACATCGCGCCGCCCAAGCGCTACCTCTCCCGGTACGGGCAGCTGCTGGAGCACTCGCCGTACTGCGAACGGGACCTGCACGGCCCGGGCGACCCGTTCCTCGTCGACGGCACCGACGTCGAGGTGCTGGTGAAGCACCGCGGGTCCCGCGGGGTCACCGGTACCCGCTACGTCTACCCGACGCACCCGTTCGACGTGGTCGGCTGGGACGGCTGCCTGTACCCGTACACGTTCAACGTCGAGGACTTCGAGCCGATCACCGGCCGGGTGCACCAGCCGCCGCCCGTGCACCAGGTTTTCGAGGGCAACAACTTCGTGATCTGCAACTTCGTGCCGCGGAAGGTGGACTACCACCCGCTGGCCGTGCCGGTGCCCTACTACCACTCGAACGTCGACTCCGACGAGGTCATGTTCTACTGCGGCGGCGACTACGAGGCCCGCAAGGGATCGGGCATCGGGCAGGGCTCGATCAGCCTGCACCCGGGCGGGCACAGCCACGGCCCGCAGCCCGGCGCGGTGGAGCGGGCGCTGGGTGCGGAGTTCTTCGACGAGCTGGCGGTCATGGTGGACACGTTCAAGCCGCTGGAGCTGGGCGAGGGCGGCCGCGCCGCCGAGGACCCCGCCTACGCGTGGAGCTGGTCGGGCCGGGGGCCGGGCCGATGACCCCCTTCGGGCTCGACAACCTGCCCTACGGCGTGTTCTCCCCCGCGGGCGGCGCGCCGCGCGTGGGCGTGCGCCTCGGCGACGACGTCGTGGACCTGTCCGTGCTGCTCGACGACCCGGTGTTCGCGGCGCCGTCGCTCAACGCGTTCATGGCCCAGGGCCGGGACCGGTGGACGCGGGTGCGGGAGCAGATCACGGACCTCCTCGCCGGTGGCCCGCCGGAGGGCGCCGTGCACCCGCTCGGCGAAGTGCGGCTGCACCTGCCGGTCGAGGTGGCCGACTACGTGGACTTCTACGCCTCGGAGCACCACGCGTCCAACCTCGGCCGCCTCTTCCGCCCCGACGCCGCGCCGCTCATGCCCAACTGGAAGCACCTGCCGGTCGGCTACCACGGCCGCGCGGGCACGGTGGTGGTCTCCGGGACGGACATCGTCCGGCCGTGCGGGCAGCGCAAGGCCCCCGACGAGGCCGCGCCGACGTACGGGCCGAGCCGGCGGCTGGACATCGAGGCCGAGCTCGGGTTCGTCGTGGGCGTCGGGTCGGCGCTCGGCGGCCGCATCGGCGTGGACGACTTCGCCGACCACGTGTTCGGCGCGGTGCTGGTCAACGACTGGTCCGCCCGCGACGTGCAGGCGTGGGAGTACGTGCCGCTCGGGCCGCACCTGGGCAAGAGCTTCGCCACCTCCGTCTCGCCGTGGGTGGTGCCGCTGGCCGCCCTGGAGGCGGCGCGCGTCCCGCTGCCCGGCCAGGACCCCGAGCCCCTCCCCTACCTGCGCGGGAGCGAGGACTGGGGGCTCGACGTCGAGCTCGTCGTGGAGTGGAACGGCGAGGAGGTCTCGCGCCCGCCGTACCGGGACATGTACTGGTCACCCGCGCAGATGCTCGCCCACATGACCGTGAACGGCGCGTCGGCGCGCACCGGCGACCTGTTCGCCTCCGGCACGATCTCCGGGGCGGACCGCCGCCGGCAGGGCGGCGCGTTCATCGAGCTGACGTGGGGCGGCCGCGAGCCGATCCCGGTGAAGGGCGAGGAACGCACGTTCCTCGAGGACGGCGACGAGGTCACGATCACGGCCACCGCCCCCGGTGCGGACGGTGGCCGGATCGGGTTCGGGGAGGTCACGGGCACGATCCGGCCGGCCACGCCCTGACCGGCCGCCCGGACGGGCCGCTACTCGTCGACCAGGCCCCGCGGCCCGCGGGCTCCAGCCGTGCTCCGCGCACACGCTGCCGAACTGGCCGACGCCGATCAGGAACCCGAGGTTGCCACCGAACAGCGGCACGGGGCTGACGACGGTGGCGGTACCGAGGGCGGCTCCGGCGGTTCGGATCTCCTCGATCGTCGACCGCTCGGCGTGTTGCACCACCTCTACATCGGGAAGTGCGGGATTCGGTTCACGCGGTGGATCTCCATTCGGTGCGGCCGATCGTTACCGATCTCCACCGGATCCGGTCCGTCTTCTCGATGCGCTCGTTCCCGTTCCTCGCAGCGGCCGGCGACCGGTCAGGCCCCGGGCGCCGGCAACCAGTCGAGCGTCACGGGGAACAGGTACCGGTCGGCGACGAGCGTGAGCACGCGCCGCGCCGTGCGCGGTGACTCGACGACGCCGCGCGGCACGCCGGCGCCCGCCTTCTCGTAGGCCCGGCCCGCCAGCTCCTCCAGCAGCTCGCCGACCTCGCCCTCGGCCGAAGTGAGGCGCAGGCCGGTGGCGCGCTGCAGCCGCGCGACCTCGACCAGGCCCATGGACCGCTCCGCGTACTCGGGGAACACCCCGGCGAGGAAGAGGGCGCCGTCGCCGATGCGCCGCCAGATCCCCGGCTGCTCGACGGGGGTCACGACGTCGAGGAGGCCGGCGAGGCGCGGGAGGTCGAGCTCGTTCCACCGCTGCCGTCGCCAGCCACGATCGCTGCGGCGCAACACCGTGCCGGACACCACGCGGGCGTAGGACGCCAGTAGCTCGGCGAGGAAGAGCCGGTGCGCCGGCTCGGTGGCGAACGCCGCGAGGACCGGCGCGTCGAAGACCGGCACCCGCGAGCGCGGGCCCGCGCGGTCGGCGACGTAGGAACGCCCGACCAGCGTGGGCCCCACCCGGTGCACCGCCGCGGCGAACACGAGGAACGGCGACAGGTACCGGAAGCGCTCCGCTTCGCCGGCCCGTGCGGTGACGATCGCGTCGGCGACGCCGGGCCGGTCGAGGAGGTCCAGGACGAGGGTGGGCTCGCGCCGCAGCGCCGCCACCTGGTCGGCGCGCCCCCCGGTGAGGACCAGCAGGTCGTGATCGGTCAGGTGCTCGGCGTACCGCCTACCGGCAGATTCCCGCCCGTCCATCCCACCATTGTGCGTCCGGGTCGCCCGCTTCGGAAGGATCAACGGGCCGGCGTCCGATCGACGACGTGGTCGGGCGAACGCCGGAACCGGCGAGGCCCCGGACACCCGAGCGCGTCACCTCGAGAGGAGCTCCCCGACCGCCTCGTCGATGAACGCGATGTCCACCGGGTTCGCACCTCCGCCCGCGAAGTGGCCCCACACGCCGGGGATCACCCGCAGCTCCGCGTTCTTCATGTGCGACACGGCCCACCGCTCGTCCTCGGGCGGGAAGTAGAGGTCCTTCTCGGCGGGCATGACGATCGCGCGCGCCCGGATGGAGGCGAGGGCCTCCTCCGTGGACGAGAGGCCGGGGGTGGCGCCCACGTCGCCGTTCCACCACGTGTCGAGCATGGTGAGCAGGTTGTTCGGGTCCCGGCCGTCGAGGAAGAAGCCCTCCCAGAACCCGACCGCGAAGTCCTCGAGGGAGGTGAAGCCGAGCTCCCGCCACACACCTCGTCCCAGTAGAAGGCCTGGGAGAACCCCCAGCCCGCGTAGATGCGCGCGAACGCGCGCAGGCCGCGCACCGGGAGCGCGTCGGGCTCGTACCACCCCTCGGCGAAGGCCGCGTCGGCGCGCAGGGCGTAGCGCAGGGAGTCGAGGAACACCCGGTTGTGCGGGGCGGTGCGGGCGGACCCGCAGAACGGCAGGATCCGCTGCACCATCTCCGGGTGGCTCACCGCCCACTGGTAGGTCTGCCCCGCTCCCATGGACCAGCCGAGCACGAGCGCCAGCTTCTCGATGCCGAAGACCTCGGTGACGAGCCGGTGCTGCGCGGCGACGTTGTCGCGCACCGCGATCTGCGGGAACCGCGCCCGGTCCCACGGCGGCGGCGTGTTCGACGGGGACGAGGACAGCCCGTTGCCGAGCATGTTCGGGACGATGATGAACCAGCGGTTCGGGTCGAGGGCCTTGTCCTCGCCGATCAGCCACTCGTTGTCCCAGTGCCGCCCCGAGTACCAGGTCGGGTAGACGATCGCGTTGTCCTTCGCGGCGTTGAGCGTCCCGTAGGTCTGGTAGGCGATCCTGGCGGGCCGCAGCGTGGAACCGCAGGCCAGCGTGAGGTCCGGGATCTCGTGGACGTGGTGGGGCGCGTCGCGTCCGGTCATGGGACCTCCTCGGGACCGGCGGCGAGGAAACTCTCAGATGAAACTATTGCTGGTGAAAGGTTCCGTCAAGGCGCCTGAGAGGATGTCGGACGTGGCGGAACCGACGACCCGGCCCGGCCGGACGGGGGCCGGGGCGCTCCTCCTCGCCGTCGCCGTGGTCCTCGTGGCGTTCAACCTCTGCCCGGCGATCAGTCCCGCCGCCCGCTGCCGGAGCTGGAGCCGCTGACACCGGGCAGCCTGCTCGCCCCGTCGCTCCTGCAGCCGGCCACGCGCGTCTGGCTCGCCCGGTCGGACGGGGAGCCGGCCGCGGTGGCGGCGGCGCACCAGCACGCCGGTGTCACGCTCGTCGAGTTCGTCGCCACCCTGCCGGCGGCGCGCGGCCGCGGTGCCGGCGCCGCCGTGACCTGGGCGGCCACGCTCTGCGACCCCGCGAGGCCCGCGGTGCTCATCGCCAGCGACGACGGCCGGCCCGTCTACGAGCGGATGGGGTACATCGCCGTCGAGCGGTGGACCGTCTGGCTGCGACCGGAGCGGGCGAGCTGAGCGGGCGCCTCACGTCGTGCGGCCGAGCCCTTCACTGGACGTGAGCAGCTGCCCGGCACGCCGGGAGGCCCCGGGCCGCACGATCACGAGGACGATGCCCAGCAGGACCCAGGCCGCGGAGATCGCCGGGTAGATCCCCGCCGCGCCCTCCGGGTACGGCACGACGTTGCGGAGCAGCGTGTAACCGAGCAGCACCAGCGCGAGCGCGGGAACCACGATCTCCCAGGCCGCCACCTCCCGGCGCCCGGAGAAGAACAGCAGCCGCGCGGCGCCGACGGTGGCGAGGGCGTAGACGACGAGCAGGATCAGCGTGCCGATCGTGCCCGAGGCCACGAACAGCGTGAACGGCTCCCCACCCAGCACGAACCAGGTGAGGCCGATGATCACGTACATCCCGACGACCACGGTGACCGTCGCCAGGGCCGGGGTGCCGCGGGCCGCGGAGACCCGGGCCAGCGGCGCCGGGCCGACCCCGTCGCGGGAGAGCGCGAACAGCAGCCGCGCCGCGCTCACCGCGCAGGCGAGCGCGCACGCGAAGGCGCTGATCGCGGCGCCGATCGTGATGAGGTGCCCGACCCAGGAGGCGACGTACTGCGTGCCGAGGTCGCCCAGCAGGGACGACGACGCGGTGAAGGCGGCGACGCCCGCGTCGTCGGTGCCGAACCCCATCACCTCGATGGCCGTGACGAACACGAAGTAGACGCCACCGAAGATCGCGGTGCCGAGGATCGCGCGCGGGATGCTGCGGCGCGGTTCGCGGGCCTCCTCGCCGAGCGTCGCGGCGGCCTCGAACCCGGCGAACGACAGGAAGCCGAACACGACGCCGAGGAACAGCGCCGAGGCGTCGGTGCCCGGCGCGACGGTGAAGACCGACAGGTCGACGGTGTGCCCGCCCGGGGCGGTGCCGCCGGCCAGCCGGACGAGGATGACCACGGAGACCAGGAGGATCAGCGCGACCGTGACGCCCTCGATCGACAGCAGCACCCGCGTGCCGCCGCGCACCGGGGCGATAGCCAGTGCGAGCACCCCGAGCAGGGCGACCGCCCCCACCGCGAAGCCCGCCCACGGCGGCTGCCCGGTCCAGATCCCGAGCCCCTCCAGGAACGCGGCGCCGAAGATCCCGGCGGCCGTCGAGGTCACCACGCCGTAGAACGTGTACGTACCGAGCAGCGCCCAGCCCGCGACGACGCCGGCCCGCGGCCCGAGCGTGGCGCCGACGAACCCGTAGACGCTGCCGGCGTGGTGGAACCGCTGGCACAGCCGCACGAACGTGTACGCGATGAGCAGCACGCCCACGGTGGCCAGTGCGAACGCCAGCGGCACCGCACGCCCGACCGTGCCCGCCGTGCCCTGCGGGTTGATGTTGGCCGCCATCGACGGTGCCATGAGGGCCAGCGAGAGGCCGATCGCCTCCCACACGCTCAGCTCGCGGCGGAGCCGGGAACCCGTGGTCGAGCTCTGCGCCATTGCAGTCACCCCTTCCGACCAGCAGATGATCGACCCGAACGGCCGCTCAGGCAACGGGCGTTCGGGTGGCCGAGCGCGCGGGGCGGAGCGCGAGCAGCCCGGCGGCACCGAGGATCCCGCCGGCCGCGGAGATCACCATGACCGGCGTGTAGCTCCCCGCGGCGGTGCGCAGCCATGCGGCGCCCAGCGGCGCGAGCGCCTTGGTCACCGTGAGGATCGCGGCCATCAGCCCGGCCAGGGTGGCGTAGCCCGCGACGCCGTAGCGCTCGGCGAGCAGCGCCGGACGGGCGATGGTGCTGACCCCGAAGCCCAGCCCGACGGCCAGCACGCACCCGACCGCGGGCACCAACCCCTGCCCCACCACCGGCAGCAGCGCCAGCCCGGCCGCCTGGAGGACGAAGACGACGGCCACCACGGCCGTGCCGTACCGGCGAGCGGCGACCGTCGTCACCACGCGCCCGGTGACCGACATGATGCCGAGCAGGCCCGCGACGTTCGCGGCGACGGTCGGTGCGTGACCGAGCTCGCGCAGGTACGCGACGAGGTGCACGCCGACCACGAAGATGCCGACCCCCTGGGCGACGAAGACGCCGCTGATCAGCCAGTACCCCGGGTCGCGCACGGCGCGCGCGCTGTTCTGCCGCGCCTCACGACGCTGCGGTACGAGGTCCCGCGGCCGCCGGACCAGCAGGTGCAGCGGGATGGTGAGCCCGCCGTAGATCACGGCGAGCACGACGAGCGCCTGCCGCCAGCCGTACGCCTCGACGAGGACGGCCGTGAGCGGCATGAAGATCGTCGACGCGAAGCCGCCGACGACCGTGATCACCAGCATCGCGGTACCGCGCCGCTGATCGCGGAACCAGGTGACCACGACGGCGAACGCCGCCTCGTACAGGACGCCCGCCGAGGCGACGCCGAGCCCGAACGACACCGCGTACAGGGCGGGGACGCTCGTCACCTGCGACCACGCGAGCACGAACAGCGTGGCGAGGACCGAGCACCCGGCCATCAGCGCGCGGCCGCCGCGCCGGTCGAGCCAGCGCCCGGCCGGCACCGAGGCCAGTGCCGTCGCCAGCAGCGCCACGGTCTGGGCGCCGGTCACCGCGGTCCGGTCCGCGCCCAGCGCCTCCTGCATCGGCACCAGCAGCACGGCGAACGCGTACGTAAGAACCCCGTAGCCCGCCGTGGCCGTCACGGCGAGCGCGGCGACCATCCACCACCGGTAGGTCGGACCCCCCATGCCGACACCGTACGGATCACGCGCGGGCGGCGGCACCCGAACGACGGGGCGGAGGTGAACCCGCCCGGCCTGCCGCGCAAGCCGGCCTCGTGACGGTCGTGAGTGGATACGAGTGCCGGAGCACTCGTATCCACTCACGGGTCGGGATCAGCGGCGGACGACCGTGTGCTTGAACTCGTTGAGCTCCGGCCAGCCCGTGAGCAGGTCCACGACCCGCTCGATCGCCTTGATCGACGGTGCCGGCTCGCTCCCGAGCGGAGCGCGGTCCATCAGCCGGACGAACACGGCCTCGTCCCCCGCGATGAACGTCGGCACGCCCCACACCGTGTGCGAGGCGACGTAGCCCTCGTGCTCCTCGCGCACCGTCGCGAGCGCCGACCCCGAGTCGACCCGCTCGAACACCGCCGAGGCCGGAGCGCCCTGCTCGGTGAGCACCTTCTCGACGACCGCCCGGTCCTCCAGGTGCAGGCCGTCGTCGTGCCGGGCCGCGAACAGCGCGCGGTGCACCGCCGGGAACAGGTCGGGGTACTCGTCCCGGACCACGACCCCGGCCTGGAGCGCGAGGATCCCGGAGTCGTCGGCGGGGTTGTCCCACACGCTCACCCCGCCCTCCTCGACGTGCGCCTGCCCGAGCGAGAACGGGAGGAACCGCACATCCCAGTCGGCGCCGGCCGCGAGCCCCGTGAGGAGGTGCTCGTGGGCGTTGCGGGCGAACGGGCAGCGGTAGTCCCAGGTCACGGAGAAAGAGGTCGCCATGAGTGCCTCAGCACCTGCGGGAACCGCCCTATTCCGGGTCGACCGGGGGTTCGTGGGCCCGTACCGGTGGCAACGGCGCGGGTGCCGCGCGCACCTCGACCCGGGAGAGCTGCCCGGTGCAGCCCTGCGCGAGCCGCGAGGTGCCGATGTCGGTGGTGACCGCGTTCGGGTTGCCGTGCACGCAGGTGGCGACGTCGGGGGCGCTCGGGTCGAACCACGCCCCCGTCGAGAGCTGCACGACGCCGGGCGCGACGTCCGTGGACGGCACCAGCCCGGCGAGCACGCTGCCGACCCGGCTCTCCACGAGCACGACCTCGCCCGCCACCAGCCCGCGCGCGGCCGCGTCGCCGGGGTGCATCCGCACCGGCTCGCGCCCCGCCACCTTCGCGCCCGCGCTGCCGGCGCCGTGGTCGAGCTGGCTGTGCAGGCGGGTGGCCGGGTTGTTCGCCACCAGGAACAGCGGGTAGGGGCCCGTGCCCGGCGGGTCGGCGAGGAACTCGGGTGCGAGCCAGGTGGGGTGGCCGGGGCAGTCGTCGTAGCCGAAGGACGCGATCGTGCTCGAGGAGATCTCGATCCGGCCGCTCGGGGTGGGTAGCGGGTGGGCCGCCGGGCCGGCGCGGAAGTCGGCGTAGAGGACCCGGTGCCGCGTGACGCCCGGAACCTCGATCCGGCCCTTCGCCCAGAACCCCGCGAAGTCGAGCCCGGGGTCGTCGCCATCCGGTAGCGCGTCCCGCCAGCTCTCGTACAGGTGCTCGAGCCATTCCCGCTCGTCGCGGCCCTCGTCGAACTCCTTCCCCACGCCGAGCTCGTCGGCCAGGGCGCGGAAGATCGCGAAGTCGGACCGCGCCTCGCCCCGGGATTCGGTGACCCGTGGCATGGCGACCAGCGCGTCGCTCCCGCGGGCGCAGCCGATGTCGTCCCGCTCCAGGGTGGTGGAGGCGGGGAGGACGATGTCGGCGTGGCGCGCGGTCGCCGTCCAGAACTGCTCGTGGACGATCACCGTCTCCGGCCGGGAGAACGCCCGCCGCAGCCGGGCCAGATCCTGGTGGTGGTGGAACGGGTTGCCGCCCGCCCAGTAGACGAGCCGGATGTCCGGGTACCGCAGCCGGGCACCGTCGAAGTCGAACCCGGCGCCCGGGTGCAGCAGCATGTCCGCGATCCGCGCCACCGGGATGAAGTCCCGGACGGCGTTCTGCCCCTGCCGCAGCGTCGGCAGCGGGCCGTCGACCCGCGGGCCGCCGATCCCGGCCATCGACCCGTAGCCGTGCCCCACTCCCCCGCCGGGCAGACCGATCTGGCCGAGCACGCAGGCCAGGGCGATGCCCGCCCACAGCGGCTGCTCGCCGTACCGCGCCCGCTGCAGCGACCAGCTGAGCGTGATCATCGTGCGGTGCGCGGCCATCTCCTGCGCCAGCGCGGCGATCCGCTCCTCGGCGACCCCGCAGATCCCGGACGCCCACGCGGCGTCGCGCACCACACCGTCGGTGCGCCCGTCCAGGTAGGCCCACCACTCGTCGAACCCGACGCAGTGGGTGCGGAGGAACTCCGCGTCGTGCAGGCCGCGCCGGACGAGCGTGTGCGCCAGCCCGAGCATCAGCGCCGTGTCGGTGCCCGGGATCGGGACGATCCACTCCGCGTCGAGGTCATCGACGAGGTCGTCCCGCAGGGGTGAGACCAGCACGAACCGGGCGCCCCGCTCCCGCGCGCGGCGCAGGTGTCCGATCGTGGTGTGCCGGGCGACCCCACCATCGTTGACCTGGGCGTTCTTGGCCGGAATGCCGCCGAAGCAGACGAACAGCCCGGTGTGCTCGGCCAGCACCGGCAAGCTGGTGGGCCGCATGATCGGGTCGTCGCTGCCGACGATGCGGCGCAGCAGCGGCCGGGCGGCACCGAGGCTGTAGGTCTCGACCGAGCGCGTGTAACCGCCCAGGACGTTGAGGAACCGGTGGACCTGGCTCTGCGCGTGGTGGAACCGGCCCGCGCTCCCCCAGCCGTAGGAGCCACCGAAGATCGAGGCGTTGCCGTACGTCGAGCGGCACCGTTCGAGCTCACCGGCCGCCAGCGACAGCGCCCGCTCCCATGCGACCGGCACGTAGTCGTCGTACCCCCGCCGCTCGTCCGGGCCGGCACCCCGCTCCAGGAAACCCCGTCGCACGTGCGGGACCAGCACCCGCACCCGTTCGTCGAGCATCGCCGGGACGTTCCGCAGCAGGGTGTGGGCGGGGTCCGGGTCGCCCGGGTCCGGCCGGACGTCGAGCCCGGCCGCCGTCTCGGCGGCGTCGAAGATCCCCCAGTGGGAGAGGTGGGAGCTGTGCGCTTTCACGAGGCGCGCTGTCACGAGGCGAGCATTCCTTTGAGCACCGAGAGGGCGCCACCGGCGATGGCGAGGGACAGTACGACGGACCGGCCCGCCCGCTCCCCGAGCAGACCGGCGATCCACCGGCCACCGAGCGTGCCCGCCAGCACCGCGACGACGCAACCGAGAACGAGCCCTCCGGGCAGGTGGGCGTCGTGCTTGACGGCGAGCGACAGCGCGTTGGTGACGATGCCGACGACCTGCACCGTGGGCACGAAGCCGGCGGCCGGCAGGCGCGTGCTCGCGCCGTAGACCGCGAGCGCCGGCCCGCCGACCCCGGCGGTGACGTTGCTGAACCCGGACACGAACCCGGCGACGAGGCTCCCCGACGGCCGCACGAGGCCGGGGAAGCGGCACCCGGCGGCCACGAGACCAGCCGCGCCGGCCGCGAGCCCGCCCACGACGACGAGCAGCACGGGATCGGGCAGCGCCCTGGCGAGCGCCGCTCCCGGCACGATCGCGACCACGGCACCGGCGCTCAGCATGGCCGCTGCCCGCACCTCGACGGTCCGCCACGTCGCGGCCAGCACGAGGGAGGACGTCAGCAGCGACAGCAGGTTCGCCAGTGCCACGCCCTCGTACGGCCCGAGCACGAGCACGAGCAACGGCCCCGACACGAGGGCGAAGCCGAGGCCGGTGCTGCGTTGGAGGACCGCCCCGACGACGACGGCGCCGACCGCGAGGACCAGCTCCACGACCGCCGGGTCACCGGCCGGCGGCGTCGTCGACCACCCGGACGAGGCGCTGCAGTGCGGGCACGGCGACCTCCTCGAGATCCTCCTCGAGCCGGGGGCTGCCGACGACGGACGCCCACACCGCGCGCCCGGCGAGGAACCCGGAGGCCCCGGCCTCGCAGGCGAGCCGCACGGCGTCGGGGAACCGGGCCGCCGGCACCCCGGAGGAGAGCACCACCCAGGCGCCGCCGACGAGGTCGTCGATGCGCCGGCAGCCCTGGAGGATCTCGGCGTCGGTGCCGTGGCCGTGGGTCGGCACCTCGGTCTTGTAGACGTCGGCGCCCAGGTCGCCGAGCTCGCGGGCGGCCGCGAGGATGCCGGCGTCGGCGTCGAAATCCCCACCGGCCAACGGCGCGCGCGACACGGGCTCGATGATGCTCACGAGGTCGCGCTGCCGGCAGCGGGCGACGAAGTCGCGGACCATCGCCACGCGGCGGTCCCGGTCGCCGTCGGGCCGCCAGACGACGAGCAGTTTGAGCGCCACCGCTCCCTGCGCGGCGAGCGCGTCGAGGTCGAGGGACGCGTCGAGCACGGAGTCCCGCACGAACTCGTGCTCGCCGGGGACGAACTGGTCGGCCGCGGCGATGAGCGCGCACGACGGGTCGACCGCGCCCGCGGCGAGCACGGCGTCCCAGCCGAACTGCGGGTCGACCAGAACGGCCGAGGCGTGCGGCGTGAGGGCGCGGGCCGCCGCCACCTTGAACGCCGTGACGTCCTCGTCGGGTACCGGGGCACCGGTCCGCTCCGCGATCATCGCCCGCAGGGCCTCCCGCTGGTCGACGGCCAGCATGGCGAGCCCGCCGGACGGGCGGGCGAGGCGCTTCAGGGCAGGGTGACCGGTCACAGCAGGCTCTCCAGCGGTTCCGACGAGCAGGTGGATGGATGTTCGAAATCTATCATCCACTGTGCGATCCGAGCCACGACTAACATCCGGTCCGTGAGCGACCCGACGGAGCCCGCGACCGGTGCCCTGCGCTACGACGCCGCTCCACGCCGCCGCGACGCGATCCTGGAACGGCTGCGGGAGAGCGGGCACATCTCGGTCTCGGAGGTGAGCCAGGCCCTCGGCGTGTCGGAGATGACCGTGCGCCGCGACCTGCGCCGCCTGGCCTCCACCGGCGACGCGACCCTCGTGCACGGCGGCGCGAGCCTGCCGGCCGGTTCGCACGGCCGACCGGTCTTCGGGGCGAGGGCGCTCGAGAACGCCGAGGCCAAGCGGCGCATCGGAGCGGCGGCCGCCGCGATGGTCGCGGCCCACGACACGGTGGGCGTCGACGCCGGCACGACGGCCCTCGAGGTGGCCCACGCGCTGCCGGAGGACTTCTGCGGCTGCGTGGTGACGCACTCGGTTCCCGTGCTGGCCGCCCTGCTCCCCCGCACGTCGACCCGCGTGATCGCGGTCGGCGGGGAGATGCTGCACGACAACCAGGCCCTCATCGGCCCGAGTGCCGCCCAGTTCGCGCAGGGCCTGCGGCTGCGCACGTTCGTGCTCGGCGTGAGCAGCATCGACGCCCGCGGCGTCTACGTCCGTTCCGAGCTGGAGCTCAGCGTCAAACGCGCGCTGCTCGACGCCGCCGAGGACGTCGTGCTGGTCTGCGACGCCTCGAAGGAGGGGGGCCCGGGCACCGTGCGCGTCTGCGACCTGGACCGCATCGACACCGTGGTGACCGACGCCCCGCTGAGCGACGGGCTGACCCGGCGCCTGAACGAGGCGGGCACCCGGGTCGTCGTCGCCCGCTGACCGGTGCGCGGGCGCGGTCCCTTGACAGCACCCCCGTGGCCACCCACACTGCATGCAATGTTCACTTCCGAACAAACGTCGGCGACTGCGGTCGGGGACGTCCCGCTGCCGGCGTCCCCCGTCGCCGCGGTCCGGCTGCGGGTGTTCCGCAGCCCGGTCGTCGACGGAGTCGCGATGTCCTTCGCGCCCATGACCCACCGGTCCATGGGCGTGGTCGAGGTGGAGCTCGAGGACGGCAGGCGCGGCCTCGGCGAGACGTGGCTGAACTACCCGGCGTGGGCGTGGCGCGAGCGCGCGGCGACCGTCGCCGAAGGGGTCGCACCCCTGCTCGTGGGCCGCACCCTCGCGACGCCTGCCGAGGCGCACGCGCTGCTCGGGGCCGCCCTGCGACCACTCGGCCGGCAGTGGGGCGCCCCGGGGCCGGTGCACCAGGCGATCAGCGGCGTCGACACGGCGCTGTGGGACCTGGCCGCCCGGCACGCGGGCGTGCCGCTCGCGGTCCTGCTCGCGGGGACGGCGGTGCGGCGAGAACTTCCCGTGTACGCCTCCAGCCTGGGCCCGGACGGCGTCGCGGCGACCGCGGAACGCTGCGCGGGCGCGGGGCACACGGCCGTAAAGGTCAAGCTCGGATTCGGGCGGGACCGGGACCTGGAGAACCTGCGCACCGCGCGCCGCGTGCTGGGCGACGGGGTCCGGCTCTACGGCGACGCCAACCAGGCATGGTCGCTCGAGGAGGCGCTCGCCGTCGTCCCCGCGCTGCGGGACGCGGGCCTGGAGTGGCTGGAGGAGCCGATCACCGGTGACGACCCGGCCGAGCTCGCCGAGCTCCGCCGCCGCGGCGGACTGCCCCTGGCCACCGGCGAGAACCTCTACGGCGCCGCCGCCTTCGCGGCCTACCTGGAGCGGGGATCCGTGGACATCGTCCAGCCCGACCTGTCGAAGGTGGGCGGCCCGACCGAGTACCTGCGGGTCGCCGCGCTCGCGGCGGGGACCGGCACCACCGTCAACCCGCACCTCTACAACGGCGCCGTGGCCGCGGCGGCCACCCTGCAGGTCGCCGCGGCCGTGCCGGCCACCACCGCCGTCGAGTGGGACGTGCGCGGCAACCGGCTGCGCGCGGCAGTCGACCACCTGCTGACCGGCCACGGGACCGTCCGCGTCCCGGACGGGCCCGGACTCGGCGTCGACGTCGACCTCGACCCGCTCCGCGACCTGGAGGAACACCTGTGAGCACCGTGGTGAGCAGCGCCGTCGTCAGCGACACCGACGCGATCGTCGGCGAGGTGCTGACCGACCCGGCGGCCGTCGTCGTCGACGGCCACCGCCGCGCGACGTCGTCCCGGCGCCCGATCGTCGGGCCCGTCGACGGCCTGCCGTGGACCGAGGTGTCCGTCGGGGGGCGGCGGGACGCGGACGACGCCGCCGCTGCCGCCGCGCGGGCGCTGCCGGCCTGGTCCGCGACGCCCGCCCCCGACCGGGCCGCCGTGCTGCGTTCCGTCGCCGCCGAGCTCGAGGCCGCGGCGGCGTCCGATGCCTGGCCCGCCCTCGTCACCCGGGAGACCGGCAAGCGGCTCGCCGAGTCCCGCGGGGAGCTGGGCCTGTCGGCCGTCTACTTCCGCGTCATGGCCGACCTCGTCGAAGAGGGGCGGGAGCGCGCGCTCGACGCGGTCGCCGGCACCACGCACCACGTCGAGCCGCAGCCGCTCGGCGTGGCCGCGGTGCTCACGCCGTGGAACTTCCCGGTGTCCATCCCGGCGCGCAAGATCGCCCCCGCGCTCGCCGCCGGGTGCACGGTGCTGTTCAAGCCGTCCGAGGTGGCACCGCTGTCGTCGATGGTCCTCACCGCCGTGCTCGACCGCCACCTGCCGGCGGGCACGGTGAACACCGTGCTCGGCGAGCCCGCGGACGTCGTGGACCCGTGGCTCGCCCACCCGGACGTGCAGGCCGTCTCGTTCACCGGCTCCACGCGGGTCGGCAGGCTCGTCGCCGCCGCGGCGGCGCCCCGGTTCCTGCGCACCGTGCTCGAGCTCGGCGGGTGCGCGCCGTTCGTGGTGCTGCCCGACGCCGACATCGAGGATGCGGTGCGGACGCTGCTCGTGGCGAAGTACCGCAACAACGGGCAGTCCTGCATCGCCGCGAACCAGATCTTCGTGGCGCGCGAGGTCGCCGACGCGTTCGTCGACGCCTTCGTCGCCGCCACCGAGCGGCTCGTCGTGGGCGACCCGCTCGACGACGGCACCGACGTCGGCCCGCTCGCGCCCGCGGGCGACCCGGCCCGGCTGGCCGCGCTCGTGGACGACGCGGTCACCGCCGGCGCGCGGGTCGCCGGCACCCGGGCCTCCGTGCCCGGGCAGGGGCACTGGTTCGCCCCGGCCGTGCTCGTCGACGTACCCGCGTCCGCCGCGGTGTTCCGGGACGAGGTGTTCGGCCCCGTCGCGGCCATCAGAGCCTACGACGACCTCGGCGAGGCCGTCGCGCAGCACCGGGCGACCGGGTACGGGCTGGCGGCCTACGTGTGCGGCACCGACGTCGCCGCCGCGCGGGAGGTCGCCGGGCGGCTGCGGGCGGGGATCGTCGGGATCAACACCGGCACACCCAACTACCCCGGGGCGCCGTTCGGCGGGCTCGGCCGGTCCGGCACCGGGTACGAGGGCGGCCCGCACGGCCTCGACGCCTTCCGGGCGTGGCGCACCACCGCCGTCGCCGGTGGGAGCACCTCCTGATGCGCATCGTCATCGGCCAGACCGGGGCACCGACCGCGGTGGTCAACCGCAGCGTCGCAGGCTTCCTCGACCGGGCCGCGGGCGCCGAGGTGCTCGTCGCCCGCGGTGGCCCGGACGCGCTGGTGCGCTCCGCCCTCGACCCGCTCCCTCCCGGTGGGTTGCCCGCCGACGAGGTCGAGCGGGGCGGGTCGTGGCTCGGCGGCGGGCGTCGCGCCATGACGCCCGACGACGTCGACGCCGTCGTGACCGGCCTCGCCGGGCGCGGGGTCGACGGGCTCTGCCTCGTCGGCGGCAACGGCACGATGGCGCTGCTCGACGCCGTGGCCCGCCGCGCCGCCGAGCGCGGGGTGCCGCTGCGGACCGTGGGCGTGCCGAAGACCATCGACAACGACCTCGACGGCGTCGACCACGCGCCCGGGTTCGCCTCCGCGGCGCGGTTCGTCTCGACCGCGACGCAGGACATCGCCCGCGACCACCGCGCGATGGTCTCCATCGAGCCGGTCCGCATCGTCGAGACGATGGGCCGGGCCACCGGCTGGCTCGCGCTCGCGGCCACGCTGCCGGTGCCCGGCGACGACGAGCACGTCGTCCACCGCGTGCACCTGCCCGAGCTCGGCTTCGACGTCGAGGAGTTCCTCGCCGACGTCGCCGGGCTCGTCCGACGCCGGGGCCGCGCGCTCATCGTCGTCAGCGAGGGCGTCGCCGCCGAGCTCACCGCGCTGCCCATCCACGCGGCCAACCACACGACGCTGCTCGTCGGCGGCGTCGCGCGGCGGCTCGCCGAGCTCGTCACCTCCGAGCTCGGCCTCCCCGCGCGCGGCGAGGTGCTCGGAGTCGCGCAGCGCTGCTCGTCGCACCTCGTCAGCGCCGTGGACGCCCGCGAGGCCGTCGACGTGGGGCGCGTGGCGGCGCGCACGCTCCTCGACCGCACCGCGCCCACCCGCGTCATGGTCGGCGTGCAGCGCCTGCCCGGACCCGGCTACCGCGCACACCACCCGCTGGTCCCGCTCGCCGGCGTGGCCGCGCGGGTGCGCGGTGTCCCCGAACGCTGGAGGCGCCGCGACCCCGCCCGCCTCGGCGACTTCCACACGTGGCTGGCCCCCCTCGTCACGACCCCCACGGCAGCGTGCACTGCTGCAACAGCCCGGGAGGCATCATGAAATCCCCCGCCCGCATCCTCGGCTGCGTCCTCGGCGCGGCCCTGCTGGCGCTGCCCGCGTGCGGCAACCCCACCGACGCCGCGAACGGCGGTGGCGAGGCGATCACCCTGGTCATGTCGAACCACCCGTGGCAGCGCGGGATCGAGCCGCTCATCGACCGGTTCGAGCAGGAGTCCGGCATCACCGTCAACGTGCAGACGTTCGCCGAGCAGCAGACCCGCGACAAGGTCCAGCTCAACCTGCAGTCCCGCAGCAACGCGATGGACGTCTACATGACCCTCCCGTCGCGCGAGGGACCGCTCTTCGCCTCGTCCGGCTACTACGAGCCGCTCGACCAGCGCCTCGCCGAGGCGCCCGCCGAGTACCGGGCCGACGACTTCAGCCGCGGCGCCATCGAGGGCATGAAGGTCGGCGGCACGACCTACGCCCTGCCGATCAACGTCGAGGGGCCGGTCCTGTACTACCGCACCGACCTGTTCGAGCAGTGGGGCCTCACGCCACCGAAGACGGTGGACGAGCTGCTCGGAACGGCCGCGGCCATCAAGGGCCGCACCTCGGACGTCACGCCGATCACCCTGCGCGGGTCGGCCGCGGCACTCCCGTTCACGTTCGGCCCCTTCCTGCACGGCACCGGCCTCGAGTGGGCCACCGGGCAGGGCGCTCCCGCGTTCGACGACCCGCGGGCCGCCAAGGCCATCGACCAGTACGCCACCCTGGCCCGCGAGTACGGGCCGCCCGGTGTCATCAACTACTCGTTCACCGAGTCGTCCACGCTCTTCGCCCAGGGCAAGGCCGCGATGGAGCTGGAGTCCAGCAACGAGCTCGACAGCCTCGTCGACCCGGGCAGCTCCACCGTCGCCGACCACGTCGGCGTCGTCCCGGTGCCCGGTTCCGCGCCCACGGTGCTGTCCTGGGGCATCGCGATGTCCCCGTTCTCCCAGCACAAGGACGCGGCCTGGGCGTTCATGCAGTGGGCCACGAGCCCCGCGACGCAGCTCGAGCTCACCAAGGCCGACATCGCGCCGCCGCGGACGTCCGTGTCCCAGGACCCCGCCTACACCGGGTCGCTCGACACCCCGACCCTCCAGCAGTGGAGCGCGGCGGTGGCCGACCTGCAGGAGAACGGCAACGTCGAGGTCGGTCCCGTCGGGGCGAACGCGCCGGCGATGCGCCAGGTCATCGGGGACGCCGTCGGGAAGGTGATCCTCGGCGAGGCCACGCCCGAGGCGGCCGCCGCAGAGATCCAGACCGGTCTCGCGTCGCAGCTGGCGAACGGATGACGACCGTGACCACCCGCGAGGCAGCCGCCCCGGCCGCCCCACCACCGGCGCCGTCGCCGCCGCGGTCCCGCCGGGGCGGCGAGGTGACCCCGGTGGCCCGCGGGGTCTGGCCGCTCATGGTGCCGGCGCTGGTCGTCACCGTGACGCTGGTCGTCCTCCCGGTCCTGTACACGGTCTGGCTGTCGGTGTCCGACCTCCGCCGGGACGGCACCAACGCCGGGTTCGTGGGGCTCGACAACTTCGCGCGCATGGCCCAGTCACCGGAGTTCTGGAACTCGGTGCGGGTCACGCTGGTGCTCTTCGTCGGGTGCCTGCTCGTGGAGACCGTCCTCGGCATCGCGCTCGGCTACCTGATGAGCATCGACGTCCCGGGCCGCAAGCTGTTCCAGGGCCTCATGCTCATCCCGGCGATCACCGCGTCGGTGGCGGTGGCACTGGTCTGGATGCTCATCTACGACCCCACGCTCGGCGCGGCCAACCAGTTGCTCACCGCCGTCGGGCTCGACCCCGTGGTGTGGCTGGGGGATCCGGACATCGCCCTCTGGTCGATCGCGCTCGTCGACGTCTGGCAGTGGACGCCCTTCATGGCGCTCATCATCGCCGCGGGCATCCGCTCCCTGCCCGCCGAGCCGTTCGAGGCCGCGTCCATCGACGGCGCATCGGGGTGGCGCAAGGCGCTGCACGTCGGCTTGCCGCTGCTCACGCCGGTGATCTCGGTGGCGATGCTGCTGCGCACGGTGGACCTCGTGCGGTTCTTCGACACCGTCTACATCATGACCCAGGGCGGGCCGGTGAACTCCACCAACACCCTCAACGTCTACGGCTACCGCGCCGCGTTCATCGACCAGCAGACGAGCTACGCGGCCGCGCTCCAGCTGAGCCTGCTGCTGCTCGTCGTCGTCATCGCGGGCGCGTTCACCCTCTGGCGCAGGAGGCGCAGCCTTGACTGACACCATCCGGACCAGCCCGCGCCGGCTCGTCCAGGTCTACGCCCTCTACGTGCTCGCGGCGCTGGTGTTCTTCGGCCCGGTCCTGTTCATGCTGTGGTCGGCGTTCCGGCGCAACGTCGACATCACCGGCTCGATCTTCGCCCTCGCCACGCCGCTGACCCTGGACAACTTCACGAACCTCTTCGACCGGTTCGTCTTCTACTACTACATCCGCAACAGCTTCATCGTGGCCGGCGGGTCGACGCTGCTCGGCCTGGCCCTCGGCGTGCCCGCCGCCTACGTCATCGTCCGCCGGAAGGTGGCGAGCATCGGGTTCGTCATGCTGCTCGCGCGGATGGCCCCCGGCGTGCTGTTCGTGCTCCCCCTGTTCGTCCTCTCGGTGGAGATCGGGGCACCCTCGAACAACGGCCTGAACTTCGCTCTGCTCGTCACCGCGCACCTCATCATCACGCTGCCGCTGTGCATCTGGCTGCTGGTGCCGTTCTTCGAGGAGATCCCGGTGAGCCTCGAGGAGGCGGCCATGCTCGAGGGCTGCACGGTGTGGCAGCGGTTCCGCCACGTCGTGCTGCCGCTGGCGCTGCCGGGACTGTCGGTCGCCGTGACGCTCTCCTTCATCTTCTCCTGGAACTACTTCCTGTTCGCCCTGGCGCTGGCGAACGCCGACACGCTGCCGCTGCCGGTGATCGCGTTCAACTTCATCGGGCAGGGCGCGAGCGACTACGGAGGTCTCATGGCGGCCAGCACGCTCATCTCACTGCCCGCGCTCCTGCTCACGATCTTCGCGCAGCGCTGGCTCGTGCGCGGGCTCACCGGCGGGGCGGTCAAGTGACGGGGACGATCACCCGGCGCTCGGCCCGCTTCCGCGGCGACGCCGTCATCGACTTCACCGACGACGACCTGCCCGCGCCCGCCGCGGGCGAGGTCCGGCTGCGCGTGGACGTGTGCGCGCTCTGCGGCTCCGACAAGCGCCTGCTCGCCAGCGGCTCCCCCGTGGTGCCGGGCCACGAGATCGCCGGGACCGTGGTGGCGACCGGCGAGGGCGCGCAGCTGCCCACCGGTACCCGCTGCATCGTCTACATCCCCGTCTTCTGCGGCGGGTGCGACCAGTGCCGGCGGGGCCGGACCAACCGGTGCCTGCAGCTGCGGGAGCTCATCGGCTGGCAGCGCGACGGCGGGTTCGCCGACGTCGTCGACGTCCCCGAGCGGTGCGCGCTCCCGGTACCGGACGACATCCCCCAGGACGTCGCCGTGCTCGGCCTCGACACCGTCGGCACGGCGGCCCACGGCCTGCGGCTCGCCCTGCGCACGCAGGACGAGCAGCCGCGGCGCCTGCTCGTCGTCGGGTGCGGTCCGCTCGGTCTCGGTGTCGTGGCGGTGGCGCGGGCGCTGGGCATCGAGTCCGTCGACGCGTTCGACCCGCACCCGGGGCGGCTCGCGCTCGCCGGGCGCCTCGGCGCGGGCACGCGGGTGGACCTGGACCCGGAGAACCAGTACGACGTCACCGTGGAGGTCAGCGGCGCCGCTCCCGCCCGGGACGCGGCGCAGCGCGTCGTCGTGCCCGGCGGCGCCGTCCTCGCGCTCGGCGAGTCGAACGAGCCCTACACGATGCCGGCCACCCCGCGGTGGCGGCGCACGGACTGCTTCACCGTCCGTTCGTTCTACTTCCCGCTCGCCGAGGTGGAGGGCAACTGGGACCTGCTGCGCCGCTGCGGCCCCGACCTGCGCGACGTGCTCGCGCACCCGCTCACCCTGCCCGAGCTCGCACGGGCCTTCGACCGCTTCGTGGCAGGCGACCTGCTGAAGCCCTACATCGTCTCCGGAGCGTCCGCATGACCGCGCCCCTGCTGTTCGTCCTCGCCGTGGACCAGCGGCCGTGGCTGACCAAGGCCCTGTGGGGCCACACCGGCACCGCCACCCCGGACCAGCGGGCCGCCGCAACCCGCGCCAAGCACGCCGTGCTCGACGGGCTGCTCGCCGCGGTGGACGGCGGCGTCCCCCGCGGGGCCGCGGGCATCCTCGTCGACGACGAGCTCGGACCGGGGGTGGCGGAGCGGGCCCGCGCCACGGGCGTGACCCTCAGCATGCCGCTGGAGCGGGCCGGCCTCGACGTGTACGAGGACGCACCGGCCGACGTCCCGGCCCACCTCGCCCACCACGCCCCCGACCTCGCCAAGGTGCTCGTCCGCTACAACCCGGAGGGCGACCCCGACGCGAACGCGCTGCAACGGCGCCGCCTCGCGGCCACCGCGCGGGCCGTCCGCGACGCGGGGTCCCGGTTCCTGTTCGAGCTGCTGGTCCCGCCGACCCCGCGGCAGCAGGGCGCGGGGTTCGCCGACGACGTCCGGCCCGGTCTGGCCCTGCGCGCGATGGAGGAGATCGCCGCGGAGGTCCCGGTCGACGTCTGGAAGCTCGAGAGCCTCGGTCCGGATCAGGCCTACGCCGACGCCGTCGCGCTCGCCGCCACGCACGACGCGACGTGCCTGCTGCTCGGCGCAGGCGCCCCGGCGGCACAGGTCGATGCGTGGCTGGCGCGGGCGGCCCCGCACGGCTTCGCGGGCTTCGCGGTGGGCCGCAGCATCTGGTGGGACGCCGTGCGCGCGCTCCTGGCGGGCGAGACCGACCACGGCGCGGCCGTGTCGGCGATCGCGTCCCGGTACCGCCGTTTCGTCGATGCCTTCCTCGACGCGTCCCGCACCGCGGCTCCCCTCGCCGGCGCCGGCGGGGCGACGAGATGACCGACACGCTCGGGCACCCCGACACCAACGAGCGCGTCGGGGAACGGGTGTACCGCGTCCTGCGCGACCGCATCCTCACCGGCGAGCTGCCGCCCGGGTCGCGGCTGTCCGTCCCGGCGATCGCGCGGGAGCTCGGCCTGAGCCGCAGCCCCCTGCGGGACGCCGTCCTGCAGCTGGTCCGGGAGGGGCTCGCCGAGGAGACGTTCAACCGGGGTGCCGTGGTGCGCAGGCCGAGCCGCGAGGACCTCATCAGCCTCTACGACGCGCGCGAGGCGCTCGAGGGCATGGCCACCCGGCTGGCCACGACCGGGTTCACCCCGGCCGTGCGACGCAGGCTCCGCGACCTGCTCGCCGACCACGACGAGGTCGTCGCCGCGGGCGACTTCACCCGCCACATCGACGTGGACGCCGCGTTCCACCGCGAGATCCGCCGAGCGGCGGGCAGCCCCGTGCTCGCCCGCATGCTCGAGGAGATCCAGGGCCAGGTGATGCTCGCGATGCGCTCGACCAGCGTCACCGGCGGGATGGCCCAGGCCGTCGCCGACCACCGGCGGATCTTCGAGGCGCTGGCCTCGGGTGACCCGGACGCGGGTGAGGCCGCGGCGCGCCACCACATCGCACGGCTGAAAGAGCTGCTCCGTGCCCACCCCTGACACGCGGGTCCGCACCCGGTCGCTGCGCTTCGCCGGCCCCGGCGACGTCCGCCTCACGGCCGGGACCGACCGGGCACTCGCACCGCACGAGGTGCGGCTGCGCCCGCTCGCCGTCGGCGTCTGCGGCACCGACGCCCACATCGTCGGCGGCTCGTTCCCCGCGGAGCCGGGCGTGGTGCTCGGCCACGAGGTCTGCGGCCGGGTCGTCGAGGCCGGCGACGGCGCCACCACGCCTCGTGTGGGCGACCTCGTCACGGTCGAGCCGCACGACTACTGCACCGCGTGCACGTGGTGCCGGGCCGGGCAGGAACACCTGTGCTCTGCCAAGCGCGGCTACGGCGTCCGCCTCGACGGCGGGATGGCGGAGTCCATGATCGTGCCGGCGCGGATCGCCTACGTCCTGCCCCCGGACACGGTGCCGTGGGTCGGCGCCCTCTGCGAGCCGGTGGCGTGCTGCGTGCACGCCGTGGACCGCCTCGGCGTGGTCGCGGGCGAGGCGCTGCTCGTCATGGGGTCCGGCCCGGCGGGCGCGGTCCTGGTCGCGTTGGGGCGCCTGCTCGGCGCCACCCCCGTCGTCGCGGCCGACACCCGGGAGGCCCGGCGCGACCTCGCCCGGCGCATGGGCGCCGACGTGGTGATCGACCCGCGCGACCCGGAACAGCTGCGTCACGCGCTCGACCTCACCGGCGGGGAGGGCTTCCCGGCCGTCGTGGACGCGGTCGGCTCGTCCACGGTGCTCGAGCAGGCGCTGACGATGGCGCGCCGGGGCGGCCGGGTGCTGGAGTTCGGCGTCGCGGCACCGGACGACGTCGCCGCCGTCCGGCCGCACGACCTGTTCAGCCGCGAGCTCACGCTCCTGGGCTCGGTCATCAACCCGTGGACCCATCAGCGGGCCGTGGCGCTCCTGCCCCGGCTCGGCCTGGAGCACCTCACGCCGGCGTTCTACGGCCTCGACGGGTTCGACGACGCGCTCGCCGCGCAGCGCCGCGGCGACGTCGACAAGGTGTTCGTGGCGCCCGCGGGCGAGGCTGCCGCCCTCGGCGGGTGACGACGCCGCGGCCGGCGCGGCGGTACGGTCACTCCGTGGCTGGCGAGGACACCGTTCCGCACGAGACGGTGGTGCTCGAGGTCGCGGGGCGGAACGTGCGGATCACGAGCCCGGGGAAGGTCGTGTTCCCGGGCACCGGCGCCACGAAGCTGGACCTCGCCCGTTACTACCTCGCCGTGGCGGAGCCCCTGATGGCGGCCATGGGCGGCCGCCCGGTGCTGCTGCAGCGCTTCCCCAAGGGCGCGGGCGGCCCGTCGTTCTTCCAGAAGCGCGTCGCGCCCACCGCGGCCGACCCGTGGCTGACCACCACGGTGGTGTCGACCCCGAACGGCACGACGTCCAACGCACTGGTCGCCGTCGACCTCGCACACGTCCTGTGGGCCGTGAACCTCGGCTGCCTCGGCTTCCACGTCTGGCCCGTCACCGCCGCCGACCCCGCGCACGCCGACGAGCTGCGGATCGACCTCGACCCGAGCCCGGGCGTCACGTTCGCGATGATCCGGGAGGCGGCCGCGGAGACGAAGGCGCTGCTCGACGAGCTGGGCGTCGCAGGCCACCCGAAGACCACCGGCAACCGCGGCATCCACGTCTACATCCGTCTCCAGCCCCGCTGGGACGGGATCGAGGTGCGGTCGGCTGCCGTCGCCGTGGCCCGCGAGCTCGAGCGGCGCCGACCCGACCTGATCACGGCGGCGTGGTGGAAGGAGGAGCGGGGCTCCCGGGTGTTCGTCGACTTCAACCAGAACGCCCCGCACAAGACCGTGTTCGGCGCCTGGAGCGTCCGTGCGAACCCGACCGGCCAGGTGTCCGCCCCGTTCGACTGGGCGGAGCTCGTGTCGATCAGCCCGCCGGAGCTCACGATCGGCTCCGTCCCGGCCCGGCTCGCCGAGCGTGGCGACCCGTGGGCGGGGATGTCGGCGCACCGGCAGTCGCTCGAGCCGCTGCTCGCGCTGCACCGGCGGGATGTGGCCGACGGGCTCCCGGACGCCCCGTGGCCACCGGTCTACCCCAAGATGCCGGGCGAACCGCCCCGCGTCGCGCCGAGCCGGGCGAAGAAGTCCTGAAACTCGGGCGGCGGCTCAGCCGACCAGCAGCACGAGCTTGCCGCGCACGTGACCGTTCTCGCCGGCGCGGTGCGCCTGCGCGACCTCGGTGAGCGGGAAGGTCCGCGCGACCCGGAGCGAGAAGCGCCCGGACTCGACCAGCCGGCCGATCCCGGCGAGCGCGTGGACCGCACGGCCGGCGTCGCCGCTGCTGAACCGCACCCCGTGCTCGCGGGCGCCGCCGACGTCGGCGAGCGTGACGACGTGCTCCGCGCCGCCGGCGAGCCCGATGAGCTCGGGAAGCACCCCGTTCCCGGCGACATCCAGTGCGACGTCGACGCCGTCGGGCGCGAGCGCGCGGACCCGCTCGACGACGCCTTCGCCGTGGGCGACGGGCTCGGCTCCCAGTGACCACAGGTAGTCCTGGTTGGCCGAACCGGCGGTGCCGATCACGCGCGCGCCGCACGCCACGGCGAGCTGGACCGCGGCGCTGCCGACGCTCCCGGACGCGCCGTTGACCAGCAGCGTGCTCCCGCTCCCGACCCCGAGCTGGTCGAGCGCGCGCGTGGCGGTCTCGACGGCGGCCGGCAGCGCGGCAGCGGCCGGGAAGCCGAGCGATGGCGGGATCGGCGCGTAATGGGCCAGCACCGCCAGCTCGGCCTGGGCAGCCCCCTCGGCGGAGAAGCCGAACACGCGGTCGCCCAACGCGACGTCCGCGACGCCCTCGCCGAGCTCGTCGACCACGCCCGCCGCTTCGTGCCCCAGCGTCTGCGGGAGTTGCTCGTCCATCAGCCCCCCGCGCTTCTTCCAGTCGCTCGGGTTGACGCCGGCGGCGCGCACCACGATCCGGACCTGGCCCGGGCCCGGGTGTGGATCGGGGAGATCCACCACCTCGAGGACCTCCGGCCCGCCGAAGCGGGTGAAACGGACTCCCCTCATCGTTCGCTCCGATCTCGACGGTCCGCCGGCGTGGCGCCCTGCGCCTGAGGTCCCGGGCGGGATCGGCCCGGCAGCACGCACCGGGGATCTCCGCGCGCTCCAGCCCGAAGATGACGACGAGGGCACCGATGATCAGGGTGCAGGTGAGCCGTCACAGCGCCGGGTCGATGCGGCCGGGGTCTGCGACGCCGGGCATGAACGCTCCTAGATAGGCTGGTCTATCTTACGAGTGCCACGGTAGCGTGCCGCTAAGATAGACAAGTCTTTCCAAGGAGGGCGGATGCCCGAACGGCGCCGGGGCGCGGCACTGGAGAAGGCGCTGCTCGACGCGGCGTGGGAGGAGCTCGCGGAGAACGGCTACGCCAGGTTCACCATGGACGCCGTCGTCCGGCGCGCGGGCACGAGCCCACCGGTGCTGTACCGCCGCTGGTCCGACCGCGAGGAGCTGGCCACGGCGGCCATCGCCCACGTCCTGCGCGAGTCCCGCCTCGACGTCCCCGACACGGGAAGCCTGCGGGGCGACATCCTTACCCTCATGCGGGAGATCAACGCCACCCGCGTCCAGCTCCTCACCGTCATGAGCGCGCACCTCGCCGGCTACCACCAGGCGACCGGAACCAGCCCCGGCGACCTCCTCGACCCCGTCGCGACGGGGCGCAAGGAAGCCGTCGACGTGCTCTTCGACCGCGCCGTCGACCGCGGCGAGATCGGACCCGAACGCCTCACCGAACGCATCAAGTCCCTTCCCTTCGACCTGCTGCGCCACGAGTTGCTCACGACCTTCGCCCCCGCACCCGACCGCGTCCTCGAAGAGATCGTCGACACGATCTTCCTCCCGCTCGTGCGCTGACCGCGGCGGTGCTGGGCGGTACGACGGATCGACCCAGCCGTTCCCGGCTGTAGGGCGCGCCATTCCCGACGAAACCATCTCTGCCGGGCGCCTACGCAACTATCCTGTGGTCGCAATTCCTTTCCCGCGCCTCAGACCCGTTCCGCGGAACGCAATCTTCGGCCGATCTTTCTCGCCCGGGCGAGCCGGATCGCCTCGGGATTCGACGCCACCCACATCAGCGAGGTCTCGGACGCAGTCACGCCCGTTCGGTTGCGCGGGGTGCGTGCGGAGGTGGCTGGATTGGCACAACTACCGAGCCCTGGGGTTGCTCTGGCGGCCGTCCCCGACCGGCGGGCACGCCCGTCTGCGACGAGCCCGTCTCTGCCGGGTGCCCACGCAACTGTCCGGTGGTCCCGATTCCCTCCCCTGTCCTCCCGAGAAGTGGTTGCTGCCATCGTTGACCGCGTTCCGCGGAACGCAGTCTGCGAGGCCAGAAAAATTGTCAGACGTCGATGTCATCCTGAAGTCGAACACCACGCCGACTCAGGGGAATTCCATGTCTGCCGCCGCTATTGTTTCGCTGCCCACCCCGCTGCAGGGAATGAGCACCGATGATCTGGAATCGGAGCTGTTGGGGTTGGCCGGGCACATCGCCGCCGCCCAGGCCCGCTTCCTGCAGTTGGTGGCCGAGTTCGACGACCGCGACGGGTGGGCCGGTGACGGGATCCGTTCGTGTG